>JBARRE010000722.1:0-16049 GCA_049644065.1 Sedimentisphaerales bacterium
CTCTAAATCCGAGACAACGGCATTTAACAGAGCCCAATTTGAAAAAACAAAGCCAATTTCCGAAAGGTCGAAATGAACGTAATGTCAATTAGAAAAAGAGGTTATGGAGAATGAATCGGATTGGACACTTGGTGAAAACAAACCCAATTCAAAGCATGTCCTGAGCGCAGTCGAATGGGCCAATATATCTATCCCTAAAGGGGTAGAACGTTGAAGTTTGATATAATTCTTTTTGATAAAATGTGAACCTTGAGTCCATCACAGGAGACATAATTAATAGTATGGAACAGAACACCGAACAAGATTGGGGGCAGCGAACAAAGCAGGGCGAGCCTGCCGTGAAAATTGTATTGCTTTGAGGCGGCGATTATGATAATTGTTAACTATGGAGCTTTCTTTCGGCGTTTGTGCGGGCAAGATGCCAAATTTAATTCAGATTTTATAAAAAAAATGTAACATTTTGGTCTGCCGAGCGTTATTACTCTTGAAACCGGAAATAGACAAAAAGTCGGTCAACTTAGAAAGGAGAAAATATGTTCAAGTCAAGAAGTCTGAGAAATGTCATCGTAGTGGCAACGGTAGCTATATTGGCTGCCGGTGGTGTGTGGGCGAATGAGGCAAAAAAGAAGCGCCAAACCGCCGGGATGATGGGGGCAATCCCGGCAAAAAGTCTGTTCTGCATACGCATTAACAAGTTTGATGCTACTTTGGACGCCGCCAATGAGTTTTTGAAGGACGTTGCGCCCGAATCTCTCGACGCCAAAGCGGCATTACTCTCGAAATTAGGCGGTCTGCTCGGTGATGACAAATTGATGGGGATTAACAAGGAAGGCAATATTGCCATTTTCGGCCTGAACGTTCCGGGTGAGTCGGCAGCTCCCGGCCCGATGGGTAATATGTTCATCGGCGCTTTGCTGCCGGTCACGAAATACGAGAAATTCATATCCGCCAATCCTAACTGCGGCGAGCCTGATGACGAGGGCATCTCGACAATCACAGTCAACGACCAACCTCGGGGTCTGGCGACAAATTTCCGCCAGTTCGCCCTGCTTTGTCCGCCGAATACCCGAGATAAACTGATCAAGGTCAAGAAACTGCTGGCCCAGAGAAAAGAGAGCCTCGGCAGGGGCCTTGATGCCGATGAGAGGAAGCAGGCTGCAAGCTCGCCGGTATGGGTGTATTTGAACGTAAAGCAGGCTTCTCCAATGATCCAGCCTATGGTCCTCGGCGGACTCCAGATGATGAAGGGGCAGTTGGAGAAGGCCAAAGAGAGCGGCGAAGAGCTGCCGATGGATCCTGCCGCCATAGCCGGTATATTCGATTTCTACGGCGGTATCTTGAAGACGGTGCTTGAGGGGACCGAGAATGTTACGCTGGCGGTGGCGCCGAGCGCCGAAGCCTGCAGCGTGACTCTGGGCCTCAAACCCGTGCCTGATTCTATGATGGCGGCAGTCGTAGGCGAGCCGCTGGAAGGCGATCTCGACCATATGTTGGGCTACCTCGAAAACGGTGCGATGTTTAACGTGGCCGGCAAAATCGACCGCGAAAATCTAAAAACCACCTATGCGGGCCTCTTCAAGCTCATGGGCAAGATGATACCCGGAGGGATGAGCGAGGCGGACGCAGAACATCTGGAGAAACTCATCGCCAAAGGGATCGACGCGATGGGTGATTCATTGGCCATCACGTTTGGCGTCAATGACAAGGACTCGATGCCGTTCACGGGCAAGTACGTTATCGAGGTCAGAGATCAGGCGGCATTCGGGCAGGTGCTCGAAGAGGAAATGAAATTGATGGGAGAAGGAGGCGTCCTTGCCGATCTGTACAAAGGCTTCGGCATGGAAATGAACGTCGAGGTCGACCGCGATGCCGGCACCTACAAAGGTGCGCAAATCGGCGCCGCCAAAGTGGGATTCAAGGGTGCCGGCGACGGCGCGATGCAGGCCGAGATGTCTAAGATATTCGAGAAGATGTTCGGCGACGGTCTGGATTACCGGTGGGCTTTTGAGAAAGGAAACTGTGTGTATACACTCGGCGGGGATGCCGACGGGATGATCCGTGAGCTGATCGACCAGATCAGGGCGGGAGGTCCCAAACAAGTCGGTTCGCAGATGAAGGCGGCGCTGGAGGTGCTCGGTAACAGTGACAAGGCCGATGTTGTCGGTACTTTCAATTTTGTCCGTTATATGCAGATGGTCGCCGGTTTTATAGCCACCGCCGAGGATGTAGACATGCCGGAGCTTGAGACACCGACCGAAAGCAACATCGCTTTTGCCGGCCGAACTACCGAAGCGGGCAATCTGGCCTTTCAGATCGTGATGCCGAAAGAACACCTGCTTGAGACCAAATCGGTATTCGAGAACATCATCCCGAAGATCAAAGAGCAGGAGCGTCTGAAGAGACAGAAGCAAAAGGAAAGGGCACAAGCCAACAATATGTAGTCGTGCCATTGACACGGTCGGGGCAATCCACGCTGATTCTGATTGCCCCGGCCTGTCAGTTTCAAAACCTATCCGGGCAAGGCGGCACGCCAGCCTCTTTTTAACATGCCGGCCAGCCGCCGAATGTCACTTTCGTATTCGGGCTCAGCGGCGGCGTTTATGTTTTCCTGCGGGTCCTTCTCGTGATCGTATAATTCACGTGCCATGAGCTTGTTCGTTTTTCTGTCCCGCCATTCGGTATAGCGGAAACGTTCGGTGCGCATCGTATAGCCCATCACTCGACCACGCGGATACTGGCTGAAAGCGGCTTTTTTCCACGGACGTCCCGGATCGTCGAGAAGCGGCATCATGCTGCGGCCTTCCAGGTGAGAGGGGATTGTCAGGCCGGTTGCCTGGCAGAGGGTCGGATAAATATCGACATACTCCGTCAGAGCCCTGGTGTGTCTGCCGGCGGTTTTCATGCCCGGCATACTGAGAATCATCGGCACATGGGTGTCGAGTTCGAAGTTTGTGTGCTTGCACCAGCCGGCATGCTCACCGAGTTTCCAGCCGTGGTCGCCCCAGAGGATGATTACGGTATTATCGCTAAGCTTGAGCCGGTCGAGTTCGTCGAGCAGCCGCCCGATTTGGGCATCGATGTAGGAAATGCAGGCATAGTAACCGTGGATCAGTTGCCGCGATAATTCATCGGAGCAAGGGCCTTTCCTGGGAATACCATAATAATTACGCAGCTCGCCCCAGTTGGTCATGGCGTAGGTCGGGGCGTTCTTTGGGATAAAGGGATTGTCGGCCAGCTTAATATCTTCGGGCTTGTACATATCCCAATACTTTCTGGGTGAATTGAAGGGTAGGTGAGGTTTATAAAGACCCATGGCAAGAAAGAAAGGTTTGTCTTTTAATCGGTTAAGTTCCTTGATTGCATGATCTGTGTTGGCGCCGTCAGGATAGGCATTATCCGCGACGTCGGCGGCCTCGAACGCGGGACCTCTGCCCTGCATCTTGGGATTGGCTTTGTTGTACTTCTCCATTTGGGCGAAGGCCTCTTTAGTCAGATAGCCCCGTCCCTTCCAGGCACCTTCCGGGAAGGTTCCCGCGCGATAGGGCTCTGCAGTCCAGCCCTGCCGGTCATCTTTGGGATGATGGTAGATTTTGCCGATAGAGATGCTCTCGTAGCCGTTGTTCTTAAAATGCTGCGGCAGGCTGAGCACATCCGGCATGGCCTTGCGGAGCGGGGTATTAAGATCGTATATTTTGGAGGTATCCGGCCGGACGCCGCTCAGCACGCTGGCGCGCGATGGCGCGCAGACAGCCTGCTGACAATACGTTCGTTCAAAGAGAAGGCCTTGGGCAGCCAACCGATCGATATTGGGTGAGATAATCTGCTTCTGCCCGTAGCAGCCCAACTGCGGGCGAAGGTCATCTACAGCGATAAAAAGGACGTTCATTTTGCGACGGCCACCCCGACGGTCCTGGGCGAGAGAAATTGCCGGACGCAAAAAAGAAAATGCAGCTCCACCTGCTGCCATACACAGAAAATCACGACGATTCACAGGATTGCTCATAGCGAAATCTCCTTGTTCTTGTTCCTGTACTTATAATCGCAAAGTATAACAAATGAGCCGAGAGCGACAAGTGAATATAAATTGACATGCCCAGACGCATATTGACAATTAGGCATTGGACATATATATAGCAGCAAACTCGAAGTACAATTTCGGAAGGGACAAAATGACGCTGAACAGCAACAACGAACAAAATTGGCCGGCCGCAGTTGCGTTGCTTATAGCAGGATTAGTGGTTTTCCTTTGCACAGCACAGGCTTATGCTCAGAATAACTCGATTCAAGCACTTATTGAACAGGCAGGTAACGCTAACAGCGACGAATTACGTTTGGATTATCTGAAACAACTCCGGAAGCAACCGGAACTTGAAGAGTCACTCAAAAGCGACCTTGATAAGCTCATCACACAGATCGAACGCTGGCTGAATGAAAAACGGCTGGACTATTTTGGCGGGGAGGTAAAACGTAACAAGGACTTTGATTTTAAGATTGCCGAGACCTCCGCACTTTATCCGCTGACGTGGTTGTATCGCGGCAGGATGGTCATCTGGTATACTATGGAATCCGGTGGTGTCTGGAGCATTCCGGAACGGCGCCGCGAATTTTTCGCTATAGCGCGCGGGTTCTTTGAAAAATACACCGATGCCTTCCCCGATAACAAAATCCCCCGGATGTATCTCGGTCATCCCACCGGGCCATACAAGCACTACGAGACTGTACCCGGCGCACCTGCGTGGGCGGTTTATCAGCGTGAAGGACTGGAACGCCTGGCTGACATCATCGAGTGGTGGATCGACAACCGTATGCAGGAAGACGGCCAGTACGGCGGAGGCTGGGGCGACGACTGTGAAATGTGGCGCTGGTGGGCGCCGGTCCTAATCGGATTCGACAGCCCGAAGATTACCGGCGCACAGGCCCGCTTTTCCAAAGCGCTGATGGATCAGCCGCACATGAAATCCGGTTACACGACCCGCATGTCGGACGTCGAACATACTGCTGAGGATTCCGCCGACGCTATAACACCGATGATGCATCTCGACCCGGAAAACGATCTCTGGCGCAAATATGCACTTGGTCTTGCAGATTTCACCGAGAAGCTCTGGACCGCTCGAAACCAGCGCGGTTTCCTGCAGTTCAAGAGTACATACTTCACTGCGGACAAAATCGATAACAGCGCTCAACGGGCCTGCGACACAGTATATCACCCCAGGGTGGTTCAACCGACGCTGCTCTACTGGCAGCGGACCGGTGACGAGCGGCTGAGAAGGCTGTTTACCGCCTGGATGGATACGTGGGTAGATGCCGCCGCTAGAAGCGAACGGGGCAAGCCCGCCGGCATTATTCCAACAGCAATCCACTGGCCGGATGGTGACATTGGCGGCGTCGGGCCGAACTGGTGGGACCCCAGGAACCATGGTGAGTACACCTTGTACCTCTATCCCAGCGCAATGAGCCTGATGACGCATACTTTGCTGCTGACTCATCACATGACAGGGCAGGCAAAATATTTAGAACCAATCCGCTCGATGGCTGACATCCGCCTGAAGTATCTAAGCGCGCCGCCAAAGAACGAGCCGGCCGCCGGCACCGAAGCCTGGTGCGCAGCGAGACTGGGCGGCCTGGCGAGCGTTATCACCAAATTCAGGTTCCTGACGGGCGACACCGAGTTCGACGAGCTTCTCGCCAGAGAAATGTCACCATACATGCGTTACCGTCTGCGTGGCGATCCCGGCCCGCTCTTATCTGCGCTGCAGGAAAACGCCGAGGCCCTGCGGATAAACTTCGAGGGTTACACGAGTGAAGTCCGCTATACGGACCGTGTTCTGCGCTTCCCGAGTCTGTTCACGGGCGACGGTATTCTCGGCAAGTCCGTTGCAGCAATTCGCAGACCTGATCCGTACCTGCTTTACTCGATGGTCACGGGGGACCCGGGTGATGCCTTGTATTTTCCGCTCAACGCAGTCCGCTGGCTGACGCCGCCTCGTGACATAGCCGTGCTTGTCACCGAATCGACAGCCAGCGAGTTTAGCGCCGAGCTGTTTGGCTTCGGTGAACGGGAACGCTCGATGTCGACCGAGTTTTACCTGCTCGATCCAGGTCAGTATAAGCTGACTGTCACAACCGGCGATGGTGGCAGGCAAGAGTCGGCCGGGATTTCTGAATTCGTAGTGGAGAGCCGAAGGACACGCGTCTTTTTCAAACTGCCGCCGCGGAAGCCATGTGTATTACACATAAGTCGACTATAAAACCGGTCTTCAATTCGTATGGATGGATACGGTAACGGTGTGAATAACAGATAGAAAAAAAGCCCCTGTGAGAGTAAGAACGAGTTGATTCCTTTAATTCAATTTTATTTATTTAAATTTTGAAATACTCGCCTTCTTTTTCACAGGGGCAAGGCCAGTCTGGTATAATTATTTTTTTCTATTTCCTTTTCATTCAACATCGTCCATCGGCAGACTTTACTATTAGTCTTGAGCTTTTCTTTATGTCACTTGAGACGGCAGCATCAACCGGTTCAATCCAGGCAAGGGCACCTGTTAATCCGAGGCTTCTTACTCTTTTTTCACCACCCAAAACTCCATCTTAACATTTTATATATCTTCTCACATACCCGGTTAACTTCCCGGTTTAAACCCGATAACGAGAAATATCCGGCAACAAAATTTTTTTATAAATTCTTAAAAAAGCACAAATATTTCTTACAAAAAAAGGCTGTTTTTGAGCGTTTTAATTCATTTCTGCAAAATTTTGTAACATATCCGGCTGTTCGTACGTCTAATATAAATAGAGAATGCCAAAATCCTAAATCCGGACGTAATAAAAGAGCAAGGCGAGGCCGAGAAAGATGTATAACATCCGCCGTAATATAAAAAAAACAAGAGAATGTGTTACTTTTCTCCGGAGAAATGCCTTACGTAAATGAAGGCTATAAGGTTAGCTGAAATGCTGATAATTTTTCATGGAGGATCCAAAAATGAAAAAAATCAGTGTCGAAGACAAAACTCAAATAAAACAGTTACTTTACTACGGCAATGTTTTTGGAATAAAGGACGACCGGTATCGATCCTTCGGCGGCTTTCAACTCTGGTGGTATGATAAGCAGCTTGATGTTTGCAACTGCTGTGAATCTCACTGGTCCGACGGACGAAAAAGGATTCAACACTGTAGCCTGAACAGGACGGCAAACATCTTATGGCACAACCGCCGATCGCTTTTTGTTCGCAGCAAACATCTGCCCGATGACAAAAGGTTAATGGCCGTCGGGCATTATGAATATGCACAGCAATGAGTAAGGTTCGGACGAGGACTCAAGTTAGATTGTCCCTGCGTCAACTATCGTACTGCTTAAAATTGCATTGAACAGCAGGCGAAATGTCCCATGGGGCTGCCCGCGATGCTGGATCCGGAAACCCAGCAGAATAATTTTTCCGCTGCCGTATTGCACTTCGACAATTGCCGGCTTGTCGGCAATCAATTCTGCTCCTCTTATCCATCCGCTTTCCAGCAGGACCGTATCCGAATATCGCGCAATAACACGAGCAGGGAATCGAACGCCGGGACTTCGCGGGTCCTCATCTTCTTTTTTAGATTCTTCGATCAACTCGAACGCCTGGGATCTGGCAAAGTACCCCGAAATCCATTGGGGGCAACCGTAGCCGACAAGGTGCTTTTGATCTACACTGATGCGCAGCACCGAGCCAGGGCAGTAAAAATCTTTCGACGATTTGCCGCTAAGGATGTTGCGGACAGGGACATTGAAATGCTCTATCGGCAGATTACACGAGCGGTCAACGCAGATGAGTGTCCCTCCATCCTGCACGAAGTTCTGCAGCGCGACAATTCCTTCAGAACCTACGCCGCCCACATACTGCGGCTCGGTAGTATCCACGTCTCGTCCCTTAATGATCGAGCCGGAACTGAGAGAAGGCAGGATCAGGCAGTCGTATCGTTCTTTCAGGTTCCCGGCACGGATTTCTGCGTTGTGCACGGAAGTGTAGGCGAACTCGAAATTATCCAATACGAGCCGTGTCCAGCCTTCGTCTATGCTGGCTGTCCATGGTTGGTAAAGTCCCAAACGCGGAGGTGACATATTCGCAATCGCAGCTTCTACATCCGAATATTTTTGCTGTATGCCGGTCAGTACGGTGGATATCCCTTCAAGAAGTTCCGATGCCGCTCCGGTCACACTGTTCACATCGGATATGAATAAAGAACCACAAGGCACTTCCATGCCGGTTATATCCTTCCAGCGGCCTTGAGAAGAAATCACTCGAATAGGAATGTCTGCCTTAAACAAACGGTTAATCAGGCGGTAATTATCATTGGCGCCCGCTCGCAAAACATAACCGGCGGTATTTTCCGGCGATTCTGCCAGCTTGCCCTGCGGCATGGTCACAGCTTGAAGTTTCCTCACTTGAGATTCAAACGGCTGATTTACACTGACGGTCCGCACGCCCATCTGCAGGGGCAGCGTCCAACCTGCCGTGTCATAGGGAGCTTCGGGCGGCCCTCCGGGATAGGAGGCCCGGTCGGGATAGACCTGCCGTTCCATCATGTCGTTCAGGTGAGCACGATATGGTTGTGAGCAATAGAGGATGTACGTCCCGGCCGGATACTGCACGCCGTCTGCCATAAATTCCTGCTCGGCCTGATGCAGCTCGACTCCCGTGGCGTGCAGGATCGAAAGCATTTCCGCCGCAGTCCGGGCATCGAACTGATCGGGAGGTACCAGCCACGCAAACGGCGGCTCTGCTCTGCCCTTTTCTATTGCATCGCGGGCCTGTTTGATCGTATTGCTCTTGATCATATCGTGATACCGTGCCGCCAAAGTGAACAGGCTCATACAGGCAATCTTTTCGTACTCCACGATGTCACGCAGTCGCCACCAGCCGCCGGGCCACGGTTCGGGAAAGTTTGTCGCGATGGCATAATTCGGCATGCCCCGCCTGCCTCCTCTCAGTTCGCTTTTGCGCTGGAAAATCGGAGAGGCAATCAGCACGCTCGCCGCCTCGGTGAGTATTCCTGTTATGTTATGCCGATAGGCCGTGGTGCGGAATCCTCCCTGCCACCAGTTGTCGTACATCGCACTGTTGAGAATGCCTTTCTTGCCGGCACGCGTGAGCTCGGCCGCCATATGCCCCCCGATGATCAGCATCATGTGGTCGTTCAGCGGATGGACGTTCGGATTTTTCGGATCGAAGAAAGGCGGCACAAAAAGTCTTGCCCCCGAACTGCCCATCTGGTGAACGTCGTATACGATGTTGGGCAGCCACTGCTCGTAGATCACTCGTGTCACTAAGCGGGTCTCGGTCAGATTGAGCATGAACCAGTCCCTGTTGTTATCGTGGCCCGCGTATTTCTGATAAAGCCACGGCATCCCCGTCCCTTCCCAGGGTTTGCCCAGCGAGCGCTCGTACCAGTCGATAACTTTGTCAAGCCCATCAGGATTGGCGCTGGGAATCAGCACGATTATTGTCCGCTTTAGTATCTCTTCGATTTCGGGCGATGTCCCGGTAGCCAGATCGTAAAGCAGCTCCATCGCCATCTGGCTGGAAGCGAGCTCCGTGGAGTGAAGATTGCAATTCACCAACACCACGACTTTTGCATTGGCGATAAGGTCGCTTTCATGCCGCTCGTCTTTAATTAAGCGAGGATCGGCAATTTGCTTTTGGTGCGCAACCGCCTGTTCGATTCGTGCCGGGGAGGCATCATCCGTAATCTCGGCTATGATCATGTTCCGGCCTTCGGTGGTAATCCCAATGTCACGCACATTTACTCGGCGGGAATTCTCGCCCACGTGTTGAAAGTACTCTCGAATTTTCTCGTAGCGAGCAACCTTGTAATCGGCCCCGACCTGGTGCCCGATCAGAGCCTCCGGGGGCCGAATCTGCGCCGCTGCGGCGCAGCCGGGATTCAATAATAAAAATGCCGCGTACAGCGTAAAGGTCAGAGCAAAAAAATTCTTCCGTTCCATAAATGTCCCTTTCACTCAAGAAAAGTGAATATTAAAACTTCAATTCGAAATCTTAATTTCTTCCATAAACAGAATAACAAATCTTCCTGATGGATACGACCATTTTACATAATTTCCTGCGACATTAGTTTGCATTTCATGTGCGAAAATAGATCGGCACGAAATTGCTTTAGGCTTGAATTGGCAAACGGCGCCGGCTATGATAGCATGTGGCTTGCAAATACCAATAGTTATAAATTGGAGGTGTTTTATTATGAGATCCTTTTTGACACGTCGCTCGTTCATGAAGAAGACATCCGCGAGATTAACCGGTGTGGCGCTGGCCGTTGCGGGGACAAGCTCTCTTTATGCAAATGCCGGTAACAATTCGAACAAGCTTGCGCTTCTCGGCGGCAGCCCGGTGCGCACCAAGTCATTCGAGCAGCCCTGGCCCATCTTCGACGACAATGAGGAGAAAGCTTTGCTCAAAGCTCTTCGCAGCAGAAACTGGTGCTGCCTGAGAGGCAATGCCGTTTACGATTTTCAAAAAGAGTTTGCCCGGGCTATGGGCGTACGGCACTGCGTTCTGACGAACGGCGGCACTACCGCGCTGAGCGCTTCTCTGCACTGCCTCGGTGTAGGCCCCGGTGACGAGGTCATTACTACGCCGAACACGTTTATTGCTACTATTAACGTGATATGCAATGCGCACGCGCTGCCTGTTTTTGTCGATATCGATCCGGACACCGGTTCGATCGATGCCGACCTGATTGAAGATGCGATAACGGAACATACGAAAGTGATTCTGCCGGTCCATCTGTCGGGCTTCCCGGTCGATATCGAGAAAATCATGTCCGTTGCCAATAAGCACGAAATTCCGGTTGTCGAGGATGCGTGCCAGTCGGTGTTCGCAGAAGTGAACGATAAAAAAGTCGGAACGTTCGGCATTACGGGCTGCATCAGCTTTCAGGAGTGGAAGTCTCTTGTTTGCGGTGAAGGCGGGGCTTTGCTGGGAAACGATGAAGAGCTGATGCGAAGATGTGCGGCATTCGTTAACAATGGAAGGGATCCGAAGAGAGCCAGAAGGGGCTATCCTTACCCCGGTTCTAATCATCGGATGACCGAGTTCCAGGCTGCCGTTCTCACAGAGCAGTTCAAACGCTTTAAGAAGCAGGATGAGATCAGGCACAAAAATGGAAAATATCTGGAGCAGGAATTAGCCAAAATTCCCGGCATCAAACCGAGAAAAAGATACTCCGAAAAGACACGATTCACGTATGTCACTTTTGAAATGGATTACGACAAAAAATACTTTGACAATGTTCCGGCATCGAGGTTTGCCGAGGCCCTTCGGGCCGAAGGCATTCCGGTCTCAGGAGGAGCAAGGAGATACTCAAACGGCTGCCACAAAGAAGGGATGTTGGAAGAACACATTAATTCTCAGGCATTTCGTAAATCATTTTCGAAAGCACACCTCAAAAAATACAGAGAATCTTTACAGTTGCCGATAATAGAATATATCAGGCCCGGTGGAAAAGAGAAACTTTCCATAGAAGGCAAAATAGCCTTTCTTGGGTCTACAAAGGATATAGACGATATTTTGGAAGCTTTTGTAAAGGTTACGAAGAACATTAACAAACTGACATAACAAGAATCTTCCTGTTGCGAAATCCAAATGTAACATCAATAGCAGACAAGCAGCTTCAAATCTCAAATATAAATAATGGAGTAATTTCTTTTAAATGGAGTTTTCTGAAAGTCCCTAAGTATCTTGTTCATTTTTAATATTAAGTATTCTTAAACACAGAAGAACTCTAAAAATGCGATTATCAGTATTGATAACGCACCTAAAAAGAATATTGGTAAGTCCCAGAAAAATGCTGATAACCCTGAAGAAAGTACTGATAACGCCGAAAAGCCAAAGGAGATGCATTATTTCCTTGAATTTCATATCCAGTTTTGATATGATAATGGTTCAAGCAAGAAGGAAGCGGATAGTTCAAGCAGTAAGGAATTTGTGTTTAATAGTTTAAGGATGGATTATTTAATCTGGAAAGGTTGCAAGATGGGTACATTAAGGAAAATGTGGGTCGTTCTTCTTTACGTGGGATTGGTAGTCTGTATCGCTCAGCCTGCTGAAGCCCAGACATCAGAGGAACTGAATTTGCCCGTAGATCCAACCACGCGCCTGGTCGTAAGGGAACTACGCATCAGCGGCAACACTCTGATATTAACCGGAGAGCTGCTGGAGTACATGCCGGCTGTTTATAATGCCTCCGGCCAGCCGCTGTCCCAGGCTGATAGCCAGTATCTTTATGACCTGAGGCCTATCCAGGAAATAGTATTAGAGCCCGGCCAGCCCCGAGAAGTCTCGTTAAGGACAATTCAGGGCCTAACGCAATACATACTTTCCGTATACCAACAAAACGATTACTCCGGCATATATGTGTATGTGCCGGAAGGTGCGATCAGGGATGGCGATGAGCTGGTGAATGGAATTTTACCAATTAACATTCTTGAGGCCCCTGTTGGCGAAGTCAGAATAAAATATTACGACGCCGAACGAAATGAGGTTGAAGAAGGCTATCTTCGCCGCTCTGCTCTTGAGGAATGGTCACCCATAGTACCCGATAAAGTGGCCAGTCAGAAATCACTGGATTACCTGGTCAATCTTCTCAATCTCAATCCTGATAGGCACGTATCTGCCGTTGTATCCAGAGGCGCTGAGCCGAACACATTGGCGATCCAGTATGACGTTTACGAAACAGATCCCTGGCATTACTTCATCCAGGTAGATAATTCCGGCACGAACGAAAGGCAATGGGCTCCGAGGGCCGGTGTGATCAATACAAACCTTTTAGGCATAGATGACAGATTAACCGCCCTTGTTCAGGCTGCTCCGGATTCTTTAGATGAGAACTACTCAGTTTACGGGAGTTATGACTTTCCGGTAATGGGTCCTCAGCTTCGTCTTAACCTTTATGGTGGATACAGCGAGTTTGACATAGATCCGGAGTCCGGGCCGTTTAATTTCCTCGGCAGCGGTATGTTTTACGGAGCCATACTGCGTTACAACATCTATCAGGAACAAAATTGGTTCTTCGATGTTACCGGATCTCTAAGCCACGAGGAGAGCGAAATCGATGCTTCATTGACTGAATATTTTCATTCTCAAAGTGACGTCGAGATGGATTTATGGGGAGTTGGGGCAAATATTCATCACAGGGATGATATGTCAAGTACCTCTTTCACACTCAACTATACCCAGAGTATGGGCGGCACAAACTATGAGTTCGATCTCGCACGGGCAAATTCGAATCCAGATTTTAGTATTATTACAGCCTCGGCCAACCACAGTGAGTACCTGGATCAAAATAAGGTTCAACAGTTCAGAGGTACTTTCAGATGGATAGAGCCTACTGAAAGATTGGTCCCTGCAAAAATGACTTCCTTTGGGGGCATGTACTCGGTAAGAGGATATGACGAATATGAAATTGTTGCCGATGGTGGGATATTGGCTTCGATTCAATATGAGTATGATTTGGTCAGACATTACCAGGCTATTGAGGCCGAAACTTTGATAAACGAAGAGCTAAAAAAACTGGCGCCGCTTGTCTTTCTTGATTATGGCAAGACCAAGGTAGAAGATCCGGATCCGGTGTATGAGAAGGGAAATCAGAAGCTCTATTCGGTAGGCGTGGGTATGGCTTTCGAGATTGGAAATAATTTTAGCGGAGCAATTTATTATGGCCATCCACTGGAGGATACCGATGAGACTAACAGTGGAAATGGTCGGCTGAACGTAAGCGCAATGCTGCGGTGGTGAGTCTTTTAACTAAAAAGTATATTGGGGGCGAATTAATAGTACATGGAGTGATAATAGTGCATGGACGAATTTAGATAGCAATTGTTACTTTTATTAAGGGGATGGATGATGGAAAGAATTAAAAGAAGTTTAAAAGGTCGTTATTGGAGGAAGGTAATAACATACTTCCTGACGTGTTGCCTGTTCTTGAACACGTTACTGCCGGCTGTGATGGCCGGACCAAGCGGGGGTAGTCCCGACTTTTCCGATCCAAGGAATGGCGGCGCTTCAATCACCTATAAAGATGGCCTATACGGACATACTACAACGGTAAACGTTGATACCACCCGTACAATTATTAATTGGGACAGTCTGGATACGAAGGGTGGTGACATTGATGTGCGAGAGACTCTGGCTTTCACTCAGGAAAGTTTGCAGGGCACTTTGACTGGTTCTGCTGTTCTGAACAGAGTTTCCGGAGCTACAACGCAATTTAACGGAGACCTGGTCGCTCCCGACATGAGTATTTTTATAGTTAATCCCGCCGGTGTTGTATTCGGCACCGGGTCACGCGTAAATGTCACGCAGTTGGTCGCTTCGGGTCTGTATATGTCAAACGACGCATTCAACGCTTATCTGGATGATCCTGACAACATCAAGATGGAATTCGCAGGCGGCGATGGTGAAGTGATAAACCGCGCCATCATCACGGCCGATAGCGTCTATCTTATCGGTAAAAAGGTCTTTAATCTCGGCCCTATCGTAGCTAAGGACGGATTGGTTGTAATGGCTGCCGGTGATACGGTAAGTCTTTATGAGAATGGCAGCGACGTTTCAGTCGTCGTATCAGGCCTCGGAGATGGCGATCCTGATATTCGAAACTCAGGTAACGTCGATGTTCTTAATGGAAAAATAGTTCTTGCCGCCGGTGATACCTTCTCCAGAGCTGTTAGTAACGTTAGTAGCCTTGCTGCACAGGGCGGTGAAGTATCGATACAGGCTGCACAAGTTGAAAACAGAGGCTGGATCAATGTGAGTGCCTTTCCCCCAAGTGGAGATGGCGACGGCGGCAGCATCAGCCTGACCGGAACTGAACAAGTCGTAATTGGTCCAGACGCTAAGGGCAATCCTAGTCAAATTTTTGCAAATGCCGGGGTCAACGGCAATGGTGGAACGATAACTATAACAGCCACAGGTACGGAGACTGTCGAAGGTAAGGTTACCATCGAGAAGAACTCATTGATTACGGCTACCGGCGGCAGTGCGTTAGGTATCGACGAGGTAGTGCCTCCTAGCGGCGGGTCCGTGACAATCACATGTGACAACTTCGAAATTGCCGGTGATATCGACGCCTCGCCCGGGAATAAAACATTCGAACCTGGCCAATTGGTGATTAATTCTTCGAGTGCCATTATTGCAGACGGCCCGAATCCCACGGACCTGGATCCGCCGGAAGAACTGGTCGAAAACACTCTCTACGAGGTGGATATCGAAGCTCTCTCGGTGGCAGGAACCAGTCTTATTGTAAACGCGGAAGAGGGCATTACCGTCAAGGATATAACCGACAACGAAATCACAGGCCAATTCGGCAGCATAGAGCTTCATGCAACAGGTGAAAGTAGTGCCGTTTCATTTGATGACAGTGACGACACGATCAGAACATCACTGGGCGATATAATTATCGAAGCCGGCAGCGGCGGTATCAACGTCGGAAATCTTACAACCGGCAACGACTCAGACTTACCTGATGAGAAATCCACTCCGGGCCAGATATTTCTGACTACCAACAATGGTGGTAACATAACTACAGGAGATCTCATCGTCAGGGATGGATGGGGAGGTGCTGAAGATGACGGTGCTGAAATCGATGTCAAATCTTCCGGTAGCTTGACAGTTGAGGGTGACGTTATGGTCGGAAGTGAATCTTCTCCGATACTTAATGTTGCAGACGAAAGGGCTGCCGAAGCTGTGATAATACTGAAAGCCGATAACGATGTGGAACTTAAAGGTATTGTCGAAGCCCATGCTGATGGCAGTGAAGAGGATACAAGTATAACCAACGCCTATATTGAGATTTTTGCAGGTGGAGACGCTGAAATGAACGGTAACCTTTTGGCCGAAGCTATTTCATCGAGTAGCGGTTCGGCTGATGCGGTTATAACGGTAGAGGCAGTGGGTGGCGTTGATTTTCCTGGGACGGCTAACGCTATAGCCAACGACGCAACAGCCGAGTCAATCGGGCCGGACCATCAGGATGACGAAGAAACAATCTCCAATGGACACGCT
>JBARRE010000723.1:0-5849 GCA_049644065.1 Sedimentisphaerales bacterium
TCAGTTCCAGCAATCCGAACCTGCAGAATATTCCGATCCGCACTGAGCTGGGCAGTAAGGTCCGCTCGGCGTTCGTGCCCGGCAAGAAAAGCGACTGCATACTCAGCGCGGATTATTCGCAGATCGAGCTTCGCCTGCTGGCACATTTGTCAAAAGACCAGGCCCTGCTGGAAGCGTTTGCCGCCGACCGTGATATCCACCGTTTCGTCGCTTCGCAGATTTATGGTGTGCCTTTAGAGCAGGTAACGAGCGAGATGCGGTCACGCTCGAAAGCGGTCAATTTCGGCGTCATTTACGGCCAGGGAGCGTTCGGGCTTTCGCGCTCGGTTGGGATAGGACGGGCCGAGGCAAAAATATTCATCGACGATTATTTCGCCCGCTACAGCTCGATTCGAAAATTTATGGACGACTGCATCGCGAGGGCCAGGCAGACCGGCTACGCTGAGACGATTCTGCACCGCCGACGAAAAATCCAAAACCTAAACAGCAAAAACGGCAACAAACGCTCTCAGTCCGAACGCCTCGCAGTCAATACCGTCGTTCAGGGCTCAGCAGCCGACCTGATAAAGGTCGCGATGCAGGCGATTCAGCGAAAAATTGAGGCTGAAAATTTACCCGTGGCCATGATTTTACAAATCCACGATGAGCTTTTATTCGAGGTGCCCGCCGCCGAAGCCGACAAGCACGCCAAATGGATCGCGGAGCAAATGACCGGAGCTATAAAGCTCGACGTCCCGCTCAAAGTCGATATCAACCACGGCCCAACCTGGCTCAGCGGCAAATAAGCAAATCCCTCGTCATTCGCATTAATCCGCACTATCCTCAAAAAAGGAATCCCCCACCTGCCTATAGGATTGAAAAACAGAGCAACGGACATGGTTCTACTTGTCTGCCAAATCAAAAACTGGGGTATTCTGGAACATTAAAAAAATACTCCTTGCTGCTAATTTTGCGACTACACAGCACGTCATAAACCCTTTCTTCGGCACATGTTACGAAAACCGATCAAAAAAATTAAATTTTCCCGCACAAAAACCGGAGATTTTTCTTGACGGTTTGGCATATTCTCTGGTATTATTGATTTTGAAAATATATGCCCGCCTCAGCATATATACGAGGAGTATTGGCTATCCGACAGGTGAGTTTTTTTTGTTATTTTGTAAGTTCCCAAAGGATAGTCTAAAGCAAAAACTAAAGTATAGTATTGTCACGACTACTGGATTCGTGTGATTCAGAGTTGCGAACCTTACTTTTATGTTAGTCGCTAACTTGTGAAGAAAGGAGGTGGTGTCTGATCACAAAATCTTATCATGGGTAGGTAAGGTATGGATACGTTCCAACAAGAAAGTAAGGATTGCTCTCGGTCAGTTACATTTCAAACTTTATTAGGATGAGGAGGATTATGATGTTTAAGAAATTTATTGTATTAACTTCTTTTGTTTTGGTAATGGGCCTGTTCGGTACAGGTGCGGCCTACGGCGATGCGATCGCCACTGAACCATCTCCGGCTGATGGAGCCGCAGGGATTTCTACCACGCTTCCGCTTAGCACTTATATCAGCGGCGACGTACCCAAGAGTATTCCGGATCCGGGCGAGACTACATCTTCTTTGACCGTGGCGGATTCACTCACGATTACAGATCTCAACGTCGAACTTGATATAAGCCACTCCAGTAATAATGCCGACCTGAATGTGTACCTCATAGGACCCGATGGCACACAGGTCGAACTGTTTACTGACGTAGGCGTATGGTACAAAGGCTTCAAGAATACGATTCTGGATGACGAAGCAGGCAAATCAATTACGAGCGGTTCCGGGTCGTTTACCGGAATCTTCAAGCCCGAGAGCAAACTATCGAAGTTCGATGGTAAAAACGCTGAGGGTACCTGGAAACTCAAGATCTCGGATGACTGGAACTCCGGTACCGGGACTTTGAATTCCTGGCGACTGGTCATCGAATCTCCTATTATTATCAATTGGACCCCTGCATTTGACGACGTAGTAGATGATCCCAATGATCCCAATGATGGCTATTTTGGTTTGCAGGACTTGTACTTCAGCAACATTTTTGACGATGTAAATGATTCCAATGATGCAGCGTATCAAGGTAGCCTGGCAGGCGACGCAGCAGGCGCTGAGGTCGCTCTTGAAGTGGGCCAGACTTACCACTGGCGGATCGATACTCTGGATCCGAACGGTATACTGACAAAAGCAGGCGATATCTGGAGCTTCTCGACCGTGGAGCCCAAAGACCCCAATGACCCCAATGATGTTGAAAACCCCAATGCAGTCAATCCCGTCCCGACTGATGAAGCTATCGATATCGACCCGAACACAATTCTTAATCTTACATGGCTGCATGGATTCAACGCCGTTTCAAGCGATGTATCCTTCGGGACCGACAGTCCTCCGGCATTCCTGGAGACAACATCAGGAACCAGCTATGATGTCGGAAAGCTCACACCAGGCACGACCTACTACTGGCAGATTGACGAGACCGACGCCGACGGCAATTTACACGCCGGCGCTGTCTTGAGCTTTACGACCATGGTTGGTGGAGCTACAAAAACCAGTCCGGCTGATCTTGCCGGCGATGTGCCCGTGGATGTGGTCCTTAGTTGGAAGGCTGGGCCTACTGCCGTCTCGTACGATGTGTATTTCGGTACCACCGATGCACCGGAGTTAATGGGCAACCAGGTCGAAACCTCATTCGATCCCGGTGGCCTTGCATATGCCGCCATGTATTACTGGCAGGTCGATGCGATCGATGCCGATGGTACGATGTACGCCGGAACACTTCAGAGCTTTATGACTCCATCTGGTCAAGCTTCGGATCCTGACCCAGCGGATGGTGCCATCATTGAGCAAACAACTGCGGAATTGAGCTGGACTGCCGGAGATGGTGCGGCCTTGCACGATGTGTACCTCGGAACAGACCCGGATGCACTTAAGTACCAGGGTAGTCTGATTGAAACGACTGTTGTGATTGGCAAGCCGGACGGTTTAGTTCCCGGTACGACATACTACTGGCAAATCGTTGAGGTAGAGGCCGACGGAATCACGGTCCACGAAAGTCCTGTCTGGAGCGTTATGATCACGCCCGAGACAGCCTACGATCCCAGTCCGGCCGACGGCGCCAAACTTGCTTCGGATGCAAACGATGTACTTAGCTGGGCGGCAGGCTTTGGTGCTACGGAGCACTCGGTCTATTTCGGCGACGATCCTAACGCTGTCGCAGATGCCAACGGAGCGGTTCCAATTCTGGAGACAACCTTTGATCCCGGTCCGCTCGAAGCAGAAAAGACTTACTACTGGCGTGTTGATGAGGGCAATGTCACAGGCGATGTATGGAGCTTTTCATTGGCAAAAGTGGAACCCGAGCCCGAGCCCGAGCCCGAGCCGGAACCGGTGCCGGAACCGAACCTGATGGATGTAGCCGTGTTGCTCAACACAGAAGGTGATCTCGCAGGAACTATCGACACGTTCATCGCGGCCGTATTGGCGACCGGTCTGGCAAGTCATCCCGACGCGCTGGGCAGCGAAGATGATATAACAGTCTTTGTCCCGACGGACGATGCCTTCGCCGCGCTGGAATTGACGGCCGAGAACATTGTGCTACTGAATCTGGAAGGTTTAACAGATCTGCTGCTGTACCACGTAACCGGAGGTCGCCTGCTCGCGGCTGATGTTATGGCGGTCGAGTATATGGAAATGCTTAATGGCGGTAACGTTAACCAGTTCGCCGGTGTTCTTACAGACCATTTTGGCAATAAGTCTCAGATCACAGTGACAGACATGGAGGCATCGAATGGCGTGATCCATGTGATTAATACTGTCCTACTGCCAGATGTGCTGCCGGAACCAGAGCCAGAGCCAGAACCAGAACCGGAGCCGGAACCAGAACCAGAACCGGAACCAGAGCCGGTAGTGTAAGTCAGTATTTAGGTGACAATTTAGTTTGTGTGGTTAAGACCACAGATTAGCATCAATTCGGGGCCTGTATCGAAATAATTCGATATGGGCTCCGTTGTTTTACACGGGAATTTCGGGGGCACGATACTTAATCCCAGTCGCAGTCCTCTATCAAAACCTATCATTATCAAGCACAACTCATCGAAAAATGTAACCGTATCCCTATAATTACTCCTAATATGGGACTTTAAAATCTGCTGCTAAATTATTAGGCGACGCAATTAGTCATAAACTCCTTACAATAAATAACTTAAGCAAAATAAGGCAGAAAAAATGCAGAAAAATCAGAAGATTTTTCTTGACGGAATAGCCAATTCTCTGGTATTATTGTTTATGAAAATATATGCTCGCTTCAGCATATAAACGAGGAGTATTGGCTTTCCGGCAGGTGAGGTTTCTTTCGTCATATGGGAACTTACCAAAGGATAGTTTACAGCAGAAACTAAAGTATTGTTACGACCACTGAATTCGTGTGATTCAGAGTTGCGAACCTTACTTTTGCTCACTTTTGAAGAAAGGAGGTAGTATCAGGTCGCAGAAACTTATCCTGAGTAGGTAAAGTACGGATACGATACAGCAAAAAGTAAGGATTGCTCTCGGTCAATTACATTTCAAACTTTATTATGATGAGGAGGATTATGATGTCTAAAAAATTGCTTTGTTTAACTTTCTTTGCCATGGTGGTCAGCCTGGCTTTAGCCAGTGGAGCAAAAGCTGCTGATCCTAATCTTGTTGGGTGGTGGCCCTTGAATGAAGGCTCCGGGGATACTGCTATTGATTTGTCCGGCAATGGCAATGACGGCACGATCAGCAACCTTAATGGAGGTCTGGGGACGGACGGCTCGGTTTGGGTTGACGACCCGCTACGTGGCACTGTCATTAGTTTTAACGGCACAGCGGAAGGTGCTTTTGTTCGCGCCGGCGACATACCTCAAATGACACTGACCAACGATTTTACCTGGGCCTTTTGGGCGAAACACAACGCTGAAAACACGGCGGACAATGATATTATTCTCGGTAATCGGATGGACGAGAATGCAGTCGATTTTGTGCCGCGTCAGTTCATTAAGTTCACTCCGACTAAATTCGAGTGGCACATGAATGACAACGGCGACGACAACCTTGACTATGACGATATTCCCGCCGACATCTGGCTCCACCATGCGGTAGTGAAAACCGGAGATCAGTTGACCTATTACCGAAATGGCATTGAAGCCAGCTCAGGAACGTTCACACAACCCCTGGATTTTCCTCAACCACTTTTCTTTGGCGGTGACAACGAGGCTGCTGCCGGAGAGAATTGGAGCGGATTGATGAGTGAAGTGCGTATCTACAATAGGGCACTAACGGAACTCGAAATTGCGACTGCCCTGGCTGATATGGAAATCGGTTTTGCCAAGCAGCCCCCTATGCTTGATGGGGAGGTTGATAAAATCTGGGATCGTGCATCAACGCAGAATATGGTCCCTCTGGAAGATCCGAACAACGCCTCCGGTAGCTGGAAGGCGTTGTATGATTCTGAGAATCTCTATGTTATCGTGGACGTTACCGACGACAGTCTACAAAATGATTCGGCCGATTCCTGGCTGGACGACAGTGTGGAGATATATTTCGACGGTGGTAACACCAAGGTAAACACCCCGCTGTCCGGAGACGACCACCAGTATACGTTTGGGTGGACAACGGATGAAATACAGGGAAACAACATCGATGGAGCTACCGAAGGTATTGAACACGCTCAGGTAGACACCGACACCGGCTGGCGTATCGAGATAAAGATGCCCTGGCTGTCGATACAGGGCGCAGCGCCCCAGGCTGGTGACTTGATCGGTATTGACTGTTACTACAATGACGACGACGACGGCGGTGATTCGCG
>JBARRE010000724.1:0-10239 GCA_049644065.1 Sedimentisphaerales bacterium
GGGATGAACTCGGCGCCAAATCCAAGTCCCACAACAGCAACTTTTACCTTGGCCATCGGCTCTTTCTCCTTTCCGGCCCTTCTAAAAGAGCCCCTTCGTGCGTAAGAAAACGCTATAAATAAACCGAAAGCCTATCACAATGGATAAGCCTGTAATCTGCATCTGTATATAGAACGGGCCACAAACGCAACATTTTGCGCCAGTGACCCCGACAAACATATGAAAGAACAGGCTATCTGGACGTTATTCGTTCGTCTTACATCGGATCATCAGGTAAATATGAACGATTGCCACCAGTGAAAACAACAAAGCTGTGTAACGATGAATCCCCAGGAGAAGCTCTTGCCAATGAGTTCCCAAAAGAGGAAACATGCTCAAAATAATCGATAAAGCCAGCGGCAAAGCCAAAAAGATTATCAGCCAAAAAGATATCTTCTGCCCGAGGCCGGAGCTTTCGAGATGCGCTTCTTTGCCGGTGCTTTTAATCAGAGTAACACGTTTAACAAAGCGCTGAAACCACGGCCAGTCATTACCGGTGAAGCGGCTGTTACTCGCCCACATCACGGCCAGAACCGCCAGGCAGATCGCGAAAACCGGCGCAAATGTGGCGTGCACCATAACTAAATAACCCGAAATGTGCTCGCCCAGGACAAGCGTCGGATAGAAGCCGGTCAATGCCAGCACGACAAAACAAAGCAGGGCCAGCAGATAAACCAGTTTCCTTAAAACACCCGCCGGGCTCAGCTTCTGTTCAATAAAGAGCATGGTAAAAAGCTGTATGAGTTTTCTCAAAGGATGCCGCCAGCATTCCCTGCAGGGAGAAATAATACAATTCAGTGCCAGAGCACCTACGGTAACTAAAAATGCGACTATCGAAATCGTTTGATACATATCATTCACATGTTTAAAATCAAGGGCTACTAATTTTCTCCGGCCAGCGTTTTGACAACGCAAGCCAGGGCCTTCAGCGCATATAACAACAGAACGAAGGCCATAACCGCACATGAACCAAGAACAACCATCTTCATCCAGGGACGGAACACAAATGAGAAGGCAAACGCCCAGGCATAGAATGGGGAGATATCCTGGAACTCAACCATTTTTTTAGATTCCCGGGCTGCAACAACAGGAGTATCGACGGTAACGTTCCCGAAGAAGAAAGGCGCTTCAGTGCCGTGACAATCCGTACAATAGCGAATACCCAGGGATTGGGCCGCCGGCCTGACATCATGACCGATGGGCCACAAGTAAGGCTTCGCTGCGGGGTGGTCCTTCTGTTCGCTCAGTTGGCCCGAATCATCGAGGCTGTATAGTCTGCCGCCGCTGACATAAACGGTCTTGCCTTCCGAGGAACCGCCGGACGCCAGAGCGGTCAGGCCGTTAACGATATGGTCGGCCGTCAATTCGGGCCAGTCACCCGAGAACGGGAACTTCTCCTTTGAGAGCACGTCCCCGATAACTTTCGTGACAGTTCCGAGTTCAATCGGCGTTACGCTATCGTCTTTGAGAACGCCCCAGAATGCAGGCCAAACAAGCTTGTGAGGAGCGATTTTGCCGTCGGCCTGTTTTGCGAAAACAGGAGAGGCAATGTGCGGCAGCATCTCGCGGGCCTTGTTCACGTTCGGAGTACCGAGGCGATGGGCCATCGAAGTCTTGGTGAAGTGCGGCTCGTCGGCAGGCCACGGGCCGGAGTGACAAGCGGTGCAGGTCAGCCTTTCGAAATGCACTGTCGGGATGCCGCGGTGTTCGGGAACCGGGGCGCTCAGACGACCGGCGGTCGGCTCCGAAGCAGAATGTTCTCCGAGGTGACACCCTTCGCAGGAAGAAGCAGCCGCAAGCTCGTTGCCCGATTCATCTTCTTCGCCTGCGTACCCGCGAACTATGTTGTGATCGATTCCATTACGGTGACAATCAACACAGGTCAGCCCGGCTTTCAGGTGGATGTCCTCGTCCTCGGACCATTTTTCGGCCCCATCGTCGCCTATGTAGAGATCCGAGTGGCAGAAGTAACACCGGTGCGAAGGGACTTCTCCGACGATATTAAAGAACACGCTGTTATCATGGTCAAACACGTTCTTACGATACGTGATGGCCGGCGGCTTATTCTTTCCGCTCTGTGCCGATTCGACCGAAAATGGATCAAACGGATCGTACATTTCGTCCATGTCGTTAGCAGAGCCGGTGACCGCAGCCAGGCCGGAAGATGCAGCCGTCGCCCAGCGGAAATTGCCGCGGCTTATCTGCACGGCGTACCCGGTCGTTCCGCCCTGGTCCTGTCGCGGGTCTCCACTGTGGCAGCTCAGGCAGTTAATCTCCAGCTTGCCGGAGACGTACTGTCGCATGACCTCTACTTCGTCGTCGGTCTCACCTGCGCCGCCGCCCGGTGTCTGCCGGCCGAAGATTTTAGTGAATTCGCGGTCGGTCAGGCCGAACTGCCCGGGCTTGAATGTGCCCGGCCATGAGCGATAAGAAAGCGGTATCTGCGTACCGGTTTTGGCATCGACATATATCCATGGCTGGCCCGGCCGGCCGCTCTCGGCATTCGGATCAACAGAGTTAAAATGCCAGCCCTTTTCGATGATCCCGTAGCTGTGACACTCGCCGCACGTCTGGCGTGTGGAAAAAGGCAACAGCACCTCTTCGGCAGTGTCAATATCCGGATCAATCTTAACAGGTTCGGCGCCTTCCTCGCCCGGTTCGGCGAGCAACTCGAGTCGATGAATCGGATGCGCCCGGCTGCCGTCACTTTCATCACCGAGAAGTTTCTGCTCGGTTTCAGCGGCGGCGGCGGGAAGGCACAAGGCCAGCAAACACAAGAAGCCTTTTAATATCAATCCTTTTCTCAATGTAAGCTCAATCCTTCTTTCTCAATACCTTAATATTTATCTTACAGAGCGGCTACCGTAACCGAACGTTTACGCCTCGAAATCTTCCGGCTTGAACTCCAGCTTCCTGCCGGCTGCCACCGCTTCATTCACTTTCAACACAGTCACTGCCGTTTCGTATCCGATCTCGGCTGGGCAATTCAATTTGGCCTTGCCGCGTACGGCATCGAAGAAGTTCTCAAGGTGCGGCTGATGATACGGTTTGCCTTCCATTGATACCGGGATGTCATAGCTCGGCGGTTTCGGTGATTCACGCACATCCAGCACGGCGTCGCCGGCGGGTTTTTCCTCTTCCGGCTCAACCGGCTCCTTGATGAAGCCCATCTTGACCCACTTTTCCCAGTTCTCCGCCGGGACCCACGCTTCACGGTATATTGTGCCGCGTCCGGCGGCTTCCGAGATTACCAGCGAGCCTTCGTCGCCCATAAAGGTCTCAAAGTATCCTTGGCTGCTGTTGGTCGTAATTGTCTGGTAAAACGCCCTGACGGTCCGATCGCCAACCTCATACTCATAAATGACCATGACATTGTCGTACCAGTCGTGCGCTATTTCAGTAACTGGCGGTTTCCAGTAGTCGATACCGCCGCTGGCCATGACGGACTTGGGATTGGCGCCGAGGAACCAGCTATAAATGTCGATCTGATGCGAGCCCAAATCGACAATCGGGCCGCCACCGAGCCCTTTGTACCAGCGCCAGTTTCTAAACTGCGGCATCGAGCTGAAACCGTACTTTTCCAGGGTGGCCTGGTCGATCTGGGCATTTCTGGGTGAGCCCAAATCCTCGCACGCCGTCTTACTGCGATTCCATTGGCCGTTAATAGTGGTTATCTTACCCAGCACCTTGGCGCCGGTTATCAGCTTGTCGTAGACATGTCTGTAGCGAGGATTGCTGCGGCGCTGATGACCGATCTGCAGCAGCTTGCCCGATTTCTTCGCCGCTTCCAGCATTTTCTTGGCGCCTTCGAGCGTATTGGACATCTCTTTTTCGCAATAGACGTTCAATCCGGCCTCAAGGCAGGCCACTGTGTGCGGAGAATGCCAGAAGTCAGGCGTTGCGACGATGACTGCGTCAAGGTCTTTTTCCTTATCGAGCATTTCCTTATAGTCCACATACGTATTGTGCTCGTGGCGATAGGCTTTGAGCATACGTGAGACGCGTTTCTGGTTATAAGTTGTCCAAATGTCACAGACGGCCTTGAAACGAATGCCGGGGATATTCCGGCAGGCGTTCATCAGGACCTGCCCCTGTGCTCCGGCTCCAAGCAAAGCCACGTTTATATCATCCGGCTTTCCGCCACCCGCCTGTCCTAAAACCATCGGCGAAAACGCCAAACCGGCTCCCATCGCCGCTGTCGAACGCAGAAAACTGCGTCTGTCTATTTCTTTAACAGTTTTTTGATTATCCATTGTTTAACAACTCCACAAATTTAACAAACTCAACTAATCTTGAACTTTCAATTTTGCCGGGCAATATAGCACGGCAAAACCTCACTGTCAAGCGTCCATTCGACTATTTTTCCGCCGATTCCACCTAACTACGACGCTCGTTTACGACTGCTTCAGTAGGGGCAGGCCCATGTGCCTGCCCTGGGCAACCACACAGGGTTGCCCCTACTTTGCCAGAGGTTTGACGATGATATTGCGATACGCCACGGGCCCGTGGTTGCCCTGGAACATCAGCGATCCGGTCGGTGCTTCTCTGCCGGTAACGCCGCCGGGTGTTTGTTTCTCCATTACAAGGTTTTCATGCAGAACCTGGCCGTTGAGCTCCACTCTGAGAAGCCTGGCCTCGTCCGTCTTTTGCCCGGAAGAGTCGAATCCGGGTGCACGGAAATCAATGATGTACTTCTGCCACTCGCCGGGCTTTTTACTGGCGTTGACTCGCGGCGGACTGGCGCCGTAAACCGCGCCCATATCTCCGCCGCCCATTTTCCGCCGGCCCCAACTGTCCAGCACCTGTATTTCATATTCGCCCATAACGTAAATGCCGGAATTGGAGCCTTGCGGCACCATCACCTGCAGCTCTATCCGACAGTCGCCGAATTTGGCCTTGGAGTAAATATCCCGGCTGGCGCCGTGCTTGGGCGTCAGGTTGATCATCTCGCCCCCGCCGTCCCCGGCAACCAGCATCTTAGGATTATCCGGCGAAACATTCGCCTTTCCGACCACCCACTTGTCGGCCTGACCCGAACCGGTATTCGTGGTCCATTCATCCAGGTTCTTGCCGTTGAATACCAGTTGCGCATCGCCGTATTGCTCGTCAAGATGCTTGATACGGATATCCTTGAACTCCACAATCATCGGCGGACCGGTATGGATTTGGAGCGCCAGAATACCTTCCCTTGCAGCACCCTTGTGGTCCTTCGGATCGTCCGGATTGGTCAGGCGGTCGTTGTCGATCAGCTCCATCGTCTGGTAGCCGTTGATATAATGTTTCAGGTGGTTGCCCTGCGCAATGATGTGATACTCGTTCCAGTCCTTGTCCTTGTAGTAGCCGGCTTTGATAATCTCGTCAACATCCGAAACGTTGCCGACTACCTCTTTCTCGCCCTTCTCATCGATGACCATAAGATCGCCGACATTGACCAGCCAGCCCCGGCCTCTTTCGTGGTAGAGGAATCCGACCTTGCCCGGGTTATTCTCGACCTCGGCCTGATATCCGCCGACGACCCACTTATCGGCCTCCTTGCTGCGATACTGGATGCCGGAGTTGCCGTTCTGGATGCGGAACTTGATTTTCAGCTCGAAATCCCTGAGCTTTCCGCCGCGCCAGATAAGGAAAGTGTTGCCGCGAGCGGGATTGGCAATAGTGGTCTGGCCTCGAATGACGCCGTCCCTGGCCGACCAGAGGCGAGGATCGCCGTCCCAGCCGGTCAGGTCTTTGCCGTTGAATATCGAGACAAACTCCTGCGATGAATCCGAATCGCCCGCGAGTGCGGTCTGCAAGCCGCCGACCATGGACATTCCAAATAAATTGAAAGCCAGAATCGCGATGACCAGAACCGTCCCGCTGCAAACGATTGTGTTGTTGTTCCTGTTTTTCATTCGTATGTACCTCATTGTAATTAGTCTTTAGTCAAAAGATT
Source organism: Sedimentisphaerales bacterium (assembly GCA_049644065.1). GTDB lineage: Bacteria > Planctomycetota > Phycisphaerae > Sedimentisphaerales > Anaerobacaceae > JAFGPJ01. The sequence goes on from JBARRE010000724.1 coordinate 5,972, forward strand.
TAATTTTAAGATTCTTGAACCATATCGGGTTGCCGTGGTACTGGAAGCCAATATGCCCTTCGCGGGCCATATCTTTGTAGGCGTAGCGGAACTTGTTTTTGGTCCCCGCGGCGACCGGCGGATCCGGATTCTTGCGGGCCTCAGTCCACAGATTCATGTCCATATCGATGATATCTTCGCCGTTGAGATTGATGTAGATCTTATTGTCCAGGCAGGTAATGACATAGTGGTTCCACTCGCCGGGCTTCTTGTTCGCATTTTTCGAGGGCGAAAGACAATCATATACGGCACCGTTTTGGCCGTGTTTTGTTCCGTCGGTGGTGGCGTGAATCTGGATTTCAATCGTGGTGTGGATCCAGTTCTTCAAATCGGCACCGCGGATAAAGACGCCGCTGTTGCCCTTTTCGGGGACTTTGAAATCGAGTTCGAGTATGAAGTTGCCGTAGCGTTCCTTGGTCCAGATGGTGCCGTGGCCGCTCGGTGTGGGTGCAAGAACACCATCGGCGTCAAAAGCCCAGGAGCCGGCTTCCATTATGGCGTTCGAAAGGTTATTCTTAAAAACATCCTTATACTTGACGTCGCTCAGCTTGGCGGCGGTCTTCCTGAAGAATGCCACACACCCTGAAATCTCGGGCATCGAGTTGAGCCAGTTGTGCTCGTACTCTATCGAGAATACGCCTTTGAATTTCTGACGGTCCAGTTCGGCCAATATCGCCCCGGCCTGGCTCACACCCGTGCCCCATATAACATCGTGCGCCTGCGGGTTGCCGAACTCGTTGAGGTCCTTGAAGTGCAGGCTGATGATGCGCTTGGCCGCGCCGAGCTTCTTGATTGCTTCGAGCGGATCGACGCCGGAACGCGTCCAGTGACCTGTATCGGCGCAGGCGCCGATTCGTTTGCTGCGCCCTATGCAGACTTTCAGCACGGTATCAGGGTCCCAATAATGCGAAGGCTTGGGATGATTGTGGATTGCCACGTTAATTTTGTATTCCTCGCATAGCCTGTCGATCAGTTCAAATGCATCTTCCGGCGGCTCGGAGACTATCGTCTCGATACCCATCTCCTTGGCGAAGTCGAACACCTTCCGGCATTCGGCCTCGTTGTTAGGCAGGCCCACCACGCCGTAGTTCATCAGTTTGACGCCGGAATCGCTGAGCTTTTGCAGCATCAGCTTTCTATCCGCGGAAGACATGTTATGACCCGTCTTTACATCAGGCTTTTCCTTACTCAGCGTCTGACCTGGATAGGCCTCAATGTATTTCATTTCGAGCGCCTTGTTCTTTTCCACCGCCTCGAAGAAAGTAAATTCCTTGAAACTGTACGCCTGCATACCCAGTTTCCAGTTTTCCTCGCCCGCCGCATTGGCTTTCTGTAAACCGCAAACACATAAAGCAAACGCCACCATACCAACCATCACTTTCATTTTCTTGTTCATTTCTTTTTCTCCTATTTGTTAAGACGTTGTTAATATCGAAAATAGTATAACTATAATCTCCAACCCTCACGATATTTGCGTCTGAGGTACTTATCTGCCTCGGGCAAATTGGTAATTTTGAGTTTCGGGCCGTCCCAGTACAATTTCTCGCCGGCAAGGGCTGAAACGTTGCCGAAAAGAATGGTCTCGCTCAGCGGGCCGGAATAGTCAAAATCGGCCGTCGGCTTCGGACCGCCTTTGCACGCCCCGATCCATTGCTGGTAATGATTTATTCCCCTGCCGAGGAACGGCTCAGGCATCTTGAAACCTTTCATTTTCGATTCGGGTATCAGCCGCGGATTGCCCATGTGCGGGGCGAGTAGAGTGCCCTTTTCGCCGTAGTACAGCCCGCCCTGACCGGGCAGTTCGCGCCCGGGCTCAAGATCTTCAGGTCTCGGTGGCCTGTTGGAACCGTCATACCATGTAACGGTTACCGGCGGCAGCTCGCTACGGGCCGGAAACTCCCATTTAACGACCGTCGCCGTCGGATAAGTCTCATTGTTGAATTCGCCCGGACTGGCTTCCACGCTCGTGGGGTAACCCAAATCCAAAGCCCACCATACAGGATCTATGATGTGACAACCCATATCGCCTAATGTGCCTGTTCCGAAATCCCAGTAGCGGCGCCACTGTCCGGGCAGATAAGCCGAATGGTAAGGCCGCCACGGTGCCGGGCCCAGCCACAGGTCCCAGTCGAGCGTTTCAGGTACCGGCATGGATTCAGTTGGTCTCGTGCCGCCGCCCCAGTTCTTATTACTGAATATATCCACCTTCCGCACCTTGCCGATCAGCCCCGATTTGATGATCTCCGCCACACTCTTAACTTCTCCTAAAGCATGAATCTGGATGCCCATCTGCGTCATCACTTTATGCTCGCGGGCTGCCTCGGTAAGTCGGCGGACTTCATAGATATCGTGCGCCAGGGGCTTTTGGCAATAGACGTGCTTGCCCATTTTGATGGCCGCCATCGCTGCGACGGCGTGCAAATTATCCGGCGTCGATACCGTAACGGCATCGATTTTGTTGCCTTCCTTATCCAGCATTTTGCGGAAATCACGGTATTTCTTTGCGTTAGGATACCGCTTGAACGTACCGGCCGCATGTTTGAAGTCCACATCGCACAGCGCAATAATATTTTCCGTGCTGACCTGGCCGACATCGCTGGCCCCCATGCCGCCGACACCAATGCAGGCGATATTGAGCTTTTCACTCGGCGAAACCCTGCCGGGCCCGCCAAGAACATGACGCGGAACGATAGTAAACGCCGCCGTCGCCGCGACACTACTTAGAAAATCGCGACGAGTTATTTTTTGTCTTTTCACGATAAATTTCCTTAAACTTTTCAGCTTTCTTTTGGACTATAGACTATAACCCTGCCGGTATTTCCGATGCAGGTATTGATTAGCCTCGGGTACGTTAGTAATTTTCATATTGGCGCTGTCCCAGAGCAGACTGACGCGTGTCAGCTTCTCTTTAATCGCCGGTCGCAGGGCAACATTACCCAGCAAGACGGCTTCCGCCAGCGGTCCGGCATGGTCGAAATTGGAACCGGCCGGCTTGCCGCCCTTACAGGCATCGATCCACTCCTGATGGTGCCCCGGCGAACGCTCCAGCACTTTCGGCGCCTTGCCGAATTCTTTTCTTCTCGATTCCGGTATTATCGTGTATCCGAGCATTTTTCCTTTATCGCCGACAAACATTGTTCCATTGTCGCCGAAGTTTTGGCCGTTCTCCAATTCATCTGGGCGGGGCGGTCTCATCCCACCATCGTACCAGTGCATCTTGACCGGCGGCATATCACCGCGGGCGCCGAATTGGTAAGTCACCCGCGAGGCAACCGGATATGTTTCGTTATTGACTAAAGTGCAGGCAGCATGAACACTTAACGGAGCCTTCAACTTAAGAGCACGCCATATCGGATCGATACTGTGACAGCCGATATCACCGAGCGCGCCGGTTCCGAAATCCCACCAGCCGCGCCATTTAAACGGTACATAAGACGGATGATAGGGCCTTTCTGGTGCCGGACCAAGCCACAGGTTCCAATCCAGCTTATCAGGCACCGGCGGCGTTTCATCGGGGCGTCCTACTCCCTGGGGCCAATATACCTTGTCAAGACCATTCAGAGGCCTATCGGTCCAGACGTGCACCTCGCGTACGGGCCCGATCGCACCACCCCAGATATTTTCACATATCAGGCGAACTCCCTCGTCGGCCTGGCCCTGATTGCCCATCTGGGTGGCAACTTTATGTTCGCGAGCAGCTTCGGCAACCTTTCGAGCTTCATAAACCGAGTGGGTCAGCGGCTTTTCACAATAGACATGCTTGCCTCTTTTGATAGCGGCTATACTCGCAACGGCATGGACATGGTCCGGCGTGGCGACCACTACCGCATCGATGTTCTTGTCCTCCTTGTCCAGCATCTCGCGAAAATCTTTGTATTTTTTGGCGTTGGGGTGGCGTCTGAACGTCCCGCCTGCACGCCCCCAGTCCACATCGCAGAGCGCCACGATGTTCTGACTGCTGACTGCCTCAATATCACCACCGCCCTGGCCGCCAACGCCGATACCGGCAATGTTGACCTTCTCACTCGGCGGTATCTGACGCGGCCCACCAAGAACATGCCGTGGAACAATCGTGAATGCCGCTACGGCTGCCGCCGCACCCATAAAATCACGCCGCGATATCTTGCAGTTATGTTTTTGGTTTGGTTTTTCCCTGTTTTTCATTGGAGTGTTCCTCTCTGAATCTCAAATCGTAAATCGTAAATCGAAAATTACATTGTCCAACCTTC
>JBARRE010000725.1:0-4237 GCA_049644065.1 Sedimentisphaerales bacterium
CCTGGGAGCACCTGATGAATGCCGCCAAGGTGCACGAAGAGAAGATTAAACAGATGAAAGAGCTGGTGGCGGATTATCCGATTCCGCTGGCTATGACCGAGTGCCACTTTGCTCTGCCGGGCCGGAACCGGTGCGAAGTGCTATCCACATGGGCGGCGGGTGTTGCGAATGCCCGCATGTTGAACGTTCACGAAAGGCACGGCGACAGGCTCAAAATCGCCACTTTAGCCGATTTCTGCGGCACTCGCTGGCAGGTCAACGCCGTGATGATTCCCGTGCCGGGCGGAAAGTCATATATGATGCCCGTTGGTCTGGTCATGAGTCTGTACCATCATCATACAGGCGAGAAGGCCGTCGATGTGAGTTCGGCACATGAGGACCTTGACGTTACAGCCAGCCGAAGCGGCGAGCGGATATATTTGCATGTTATCAATACCAATAGAGACCGCTCCGTCTCGGCCTGCCTGAGAGTGGACGGTATGAAAATCGAGTCAGGCCGGATTTTCGAATTGGCGGCTGATCCGGAATTCGAGGTTATCCAAACCCAGTCCGACGAAATAATCCCGAAAGAGAAAAATCTGCCGGAGAATTGCCGCTGGATTTTCCCGCCGGCTTCCGTGTCGGCTGTGGAACTGGATATTCAGCAAGCGTAAAATGGGGAAGAACGGAAAATTAGAGAATTAAGCTGTAGGGCCATTATGGATAAGCGAAGGGCATTTATGCTGATAGAGCTGCTGGTGGTAATTGCCATTATAGCATTATTAATGGCGATATTGATGCCGGCACTGAATTCTGTCCGCAAGCAGGCGCGTTCGAATGCCTGCCAGAGCAATCTTCGACAGTTGTGCTTGGCTATGAATCTTTACGTGCTCGATTACGATGATAAAACCATGCCGTTCTCTCATCAGTCCGGCGAGTACTGGTTCCATCAATTGGCGCCATATCTGAGCGAGAATGCGTATAAGAATAATCCGGAAGAGCACATCGAGGGGATGATGCGGGTGGCATTTTGCCCGGCGACAAAACGCCAGGACCTGACGGACGAATCGTATTACGGTTCGGCATATCTCTCATGGCGCTTCATGGGCGGCGAAGGTAGTTACGGCTTGAATTTATGGCTGCTGCCCGACGATCCGATTTACGCCCCGGCATTTCCGGCGGAAAATTTCTTCAGGAAATATTCGGACGCCCAGGGGAGCGTGCCGCTGTTAGGCGATTCGATCTGGGTCGGCTCGTGGCCTTTCGCCGCCGATGCGGTGCCGGATGACATCACCGGCCAGACCGGATATCCTGGATATCCGCACGGCGAAGGATTCTTCATGGGGCGATTCTGCGTTGACCGGCACAAAAAAGCTATCAATATCGGATTTGTGGACAGCCGGGTGGAAAGAGTGCCGCTGGAAGAATTGTGGACACAAAAATGGCACAAGAACTTTAAGCCGAATTCCGATGTGTCCATTCCGTGAATCGAATCTTTCGCTATCAGCCTGCGTCGAAGCAGGATAGCGTGATTTTTAGTACTGATAATTGATATTATCTTGCCATGCCTGGTAAATTCGACCACAATATCGACCAGAGCGGCATGCTTCGTCTCCGCTCGGCATGAAGGCCCCCTTTCTTCACCCTGAGCGGAGTCGAAGGGGACAATACCCGGCGATGCCACTCACGGGGACGGAGTCTGCCGCCGGGACGTGCCTTGCAAAGACAGACAATCCATCAAAGTAATAATACAGATGAGGACCTTCGAAAAGCGAAATAGAGAATAAATGGAGACAGCACAATGAAGAATCGGATAAGTAGCGTAATAGCGGCGTTTGCAGGGATACTGGTAATCCTATCCGGATGCCATCCTTCGGCAAGGGACGGGGCGGGCACGGAATTGTCATTGGAAAGCTCAACTTCCGCCGGGCGTCGGTTAGTGAACTTCAACAGCGACTGGAGATTCGCAAAGGGCGATCAGCCGGGAGCCGAGGCGGTGGACTTTGACGACTCGCCGTGGCAGGCAGTGCGTCTGCCGCACGACTGGGCAATTTCGGGACCATTCAACGCAAAAGAGAACGGCTACGCCGGAAAGCTGCCCTGGAAGGGCGTGGGCTGGTACCGAAAGACGTTTACTCTCGATAAGGCTGACAGCGGGCGGCGTGTGTACTTTGATTTCGACGGCGTGATGGCATTTCCAAAGATATATGTGAATGGGCAGCTTGCCGGGCAGTGGGATTACGGCTACATGTCCTTCCGAGTGGATGCCACGCCGTACGTAAAGTTTGACGGCTCGAACGTGATTGCAGTTCAGGTTGATACTCGCGACCACGGCACAAGATGGTATCCCGGCGCGGGCATCTATCGCAAGGTGTCGATGACCGTCTGCGGGCCGGTACATATAGCGCATTGGGGCACTTTTATCACAACCCCCGACGTGAGCGATTCCTCGGCTGCGGTTCGCGTTCGTACGACCATCGATAATCACCTCGACGCCGAATCAGAAGTCACGGTGGAGGTCGTGCTGCTTGATCCTGACGGCCGGGTGGTGGCTAAGGGCATAAAGAATGAAGCTATACCTGCCGCAGGCTCGCGAGAGCTGGAGCAATCGCTTGTGGTCACCAATCCCCGGCGATGGGACATCACGGATCCGAAGCTCTATACTGTCAGGACAATCATTCGCATGGGCAAAAAAATCGTGGATGCGGAAGCTACAAACTTTAGCATCCGCACGTTCCGATTCACGGCTGACGATGGCTTTTATTTAAACGGCAGTCGTGTACAGCTCTACGGCGTGAACCTGCACCACGACCATGGGCCTCTCGGAGCCGCTTTTTACACCCGCGCCATGGAGCGGCAATTGGAAATCATGCGTGACATGGGCGTCAATGCCATCCGCACCAGTCACAATCCGCCATCGCCGGAATTGCTGGATTTGTGCGACCGGATGGGATTCGTCGTTTGGGATGAGGTTTTTGACAAATGGGACGACAAGGCCGACCGCGTAAAAGGTGAGCCGCCATTGGAAGCGCACGGCGAGAAACAGATTCGCAACCTGGTAATGCGCGACCGCAATCACCCCTGCGTTGTCATCTGGTCGATAGGCAATGAAATCGGTAACCAGCCTTATGACAGGGAAGGCAAGTCGCCCGAGCGGGTGAAGTTCATGGGAGATTTTGTGCGGAAATACGATACGACTCGCCCCGTGGGAATATCCTGCCATATCCCTGGTACGGCCGATGAACCGATTCTCGATTCGATGGACCTTACCGGCTGGAATTACGCCCGCAGGTACGCCAACTACAGGCAGCGCTACCCCGACAAGCCGATCATTTACAGCGAGTCGGCCTCGACTCTGAGCACTCGCGGATTCTATGAGCTGCCGCTTCCAAACGGAAAGACCGAGTTTTCTAAGCAGCTCCAGGTGGACTCTTACGACCTGAATTCCGCGGCGTGGTCGGACATTCCGGATGTGGAATTCAAGCTGATGGAGGACGACGATTTTGTCGCCGGTGAATTCGTCTGGACGGGTTTTGATTATATAGGTGAGCCGACACCTTTTTCGCAGGAGGCACGAAGCTCCTACTTCGGCATTGTGGACCTTTGCGGCATACCAAAGGACCGGTTCTATCTGTACCGCAGTTATTGGCGGCCGGACGTGACAACCATCCATATTCTGCCGCACTGGAACTGGCCCGACCGCGTGGGCCAAAACGTGCCGGTTTTTGTGTATACCAACGGCGATTCCGCTGAATTGTTCCTGAATGGAAAATCCCTTGGTCGCAGAACGAAGGGCCAAGTGCCCGAAAGGCCGGCCAACTTTGCACAGGGCAAACCCGCTTCGGCAAGCTCCGTCGAATCCGGCAATGGGCATGTTGCCGTGAATGCGACTGATTCCGACAGGTCAACACGCTGGTGCGCAGCGGGCGCCGGAGCCGAACAATGGTGGCAGGTCGACCTGGGCGAGATTCGGTCGGTCCGCTATCTGGCTGTCGAGTTTGAGAAAGAGGCAAAGAATTACGGCTATGAAATCAAAGTCTCGACCGATGCGTCAGCATGGCAAAGTATTGTAACCAAGAGCACAAGCAGGTCTCCACGGTGGGGCGGTCCGACTCGAACATTCCACGAGGTGGATACTCAGGCCAGGTATGTGCGGATTGAATTTGGCGAGATGCGGGGAGGGACCTGGGCCAGTATTCGAGAATTTGGCGTTTACCCGGAAAAAGTCGAATCGGATTATTATGCTGTGACCTATAAG
>JBARRE010000726.1:0-2347 GCA_049644065.1 Sedimentisphaerales bacterium
GATTCATAATACGTAAACATAATCTCAAAATTATCTCTCGTAGAATCCAAAACAGAGAAACAGAGTTCGTTTTTGACAAAACCGGTTCACCGAAAAATAATGCTGAAAACAATACAATATGCAGTCCTTGCATAGACAACAGAATAGCCAAGAAGTTGGCGAAACTGGCGAGAAAAACCGAGAATAAATTCGGTTGTCCGCAAGATATCGAATGGGCTATATGCGGTAAGAAAATCTTTTTCCTTCAATCCAGACCAATTACTGCCCTCCCACGAAAGAAGTCCTGGGAAGAACGCCAAGTATGGACAAACGCTAATGTCGGCGAAGTCTTCCCAGATGCGATGACACCAGTTACATGGTCGGCAATGGAGTTAATGTTCAATCCGTTATTTGAATCAACCATTCGTTTGTTGGGTGCTAATCTTGGCAATAATCAATTGGCTGGTTTGGTTGCCAGTAGGGTTTATTACAACATTAATACTGCTGCCGGTGTTGTTCAACATTGGCCTGAGAAGTGGGCTTTGAAGCTTAATGACAGCTTTGGTGGCGAGCAAAGCAAAATGTATGAACTTGGTAAGTTTGACATTCTAGATGAGGACATCCCCGAGTTAGGATTCAGCTATGCTAAAATAATCATAAGACTTCCATACTTGATTTGTAACATCTTTTCTCATAACCAGAAAAAGGGCATGAAGCTTCTAAAAAAACTTAGTAGTAGCAGTAAGAAACTGCGAGATTTAGATGTTTCGACTATGACTGACGAAAAACTCGCCAGACAGTTTATAACGGCCATTGAGGATGCTCTTGGAAGCTGTGATCTCTTGGGCGTTTTGATTGGAATTATTGCTTTTCCGATTCTTTGTTGGATTTGTGCAAAATGGCTCAATGATGAGAATGGCACTATTGCTAACAGACTGCTTGTTGGGCTGAATGGTATGGACGATGTTGAAGCCGGATTTGCACTTTGGAATTTAGCCGTCAAAGCACGCGAATCTTCACAAGTCGAAACTGCAATACTTTCAAAAGGTAATTGGCAAATCATCCGGGAAAAAATTGCTGATGTTGAGAGAGGAGAAGAATTCCTGAAAAAATGGAATGAGTTCATGACCCACCATGGCCATCATTGTCGAGGCGAAATGGAAGCGTTCAATCCGCGTTGGTCCGAGACACCCGATTATATCCTCTCGATAGTACGCAATTATCTCAGCAGTTCTGCCCAAACTGATCCGATACAAAACTATCGCGATCATATTAGAAAACGTGAACAACTAATCAACAAGTGCCATCAACAATTGAAAAATCCAGCAAAACGACTGATTTTTAATCACCTTATTCATAGGGCACAGCAAGGAGTTGTCTTTCGCGAAAACTGGAAGAGCGAAGCAGTTAGATATACAGCAGCTTTTCGCAGCGTATTGCTCGAACTTGGCCAGAGACTTAATAACAAAAGTATACTTGAAAATGCCGATGACATCTTCTTTCTGAAACTTGAAGAAATTGAACCGGTGACCCAGAACACGTCTCAATTCGATGTTAAAGAGACAATTACTTCTCGTCGTGCCGAATACGAAAAAAACAAATCTGTTACGCCGCCAAAAATTGTTGTTGGTAAATTTAATCCTGATGATTACACTCCCGATACGATAGACACAAGTATTGAAGTATTAAACGGTCTGGCAGTAAGTTCTGGTGTGGTCACTGGAAAAGCTCGTGTCATTCTTAAAGCTGACACTCATGAACAAGTTCTTCCCGGCGAGATCCTGGTAGCACCTTTTACTGATCCAGGCTGGACCCCTTATTTTATGCCGGCCGCTGCAATAGTCATGGACATGGGAGGAATGTTGTCGCATGGCAGCATTATTGCCCGTGAGTATGGCATTCCAGCGGTTGTCAATGTAGGTCCTGCAACTAAAATTATCAAAACGGGCCAAATGCTACAAGTTGATGCCGACAAAGGGATTGTTAAGATAATTCGAACACCCTCAGACTGACCCAGTGGAATTGATTTGACACAATTCACCGGTTATTGTCCATCCGTATTCTCTGTCTTGATCCTATAGGGCCATCCTGAATAAATCGCCTGTTGATAAAAAAAGCGGAAAGCAAAGACGATTTTGATTATGATTATGAAAAAAAGCCAAGTTTCCGACTTGGTTCAATGTCGGATTGTATATAAGTTAGACTAAAATAAGTCGTTCAGTTGTCTTGAATATAGTTGAACGTTCAGCATCTGCAGAGTGCAGAAAGGGCCATTTTGAAGGATAGACGTCTGGTACATCGCTTGTCGCTTGCGGATCCTGATGCGCTGCGTCAGATCTACAATCGGTACAAAGATGACCTGCTTACC
>JBARRE010000727.1:0-1644 GCA_049644065.1 Sedimentisphaerales bacterium
GCGCTGGATTTCATAGCGGCCAACATGCCGGATAGTCCCGATTTCGGCAGTCGAAATGTATACGTGGGCGAGTTTGGTATGCCTGAGAACAAGTTTCCAACAGAGCAAATCCAAAAAGTTATTCCCAACGTTGTGACGACTGCTCTTGATTGGGGATGCCCCTACATAATATATTGGCAACTTTACTGTAACGAGTTGGAGGACAGCAGAGAGCTGCCGCCCGTACACAGCAATAATGCTGTCCGCGGTTTTTGGCTAATACGACCGGATGGCTCCAGAACCTGGACGTGGGATTATTTTTATGGGCTGTTGAATTTAGGTGGCCAAAAGAAGCATTGACGTTCAGGCCGCTGCTGCCAGTAGCATCGCTGAATCTAACGTGGTGCGAAATATTGCACCCTATTCATGGCTGCATGGCTGAGTCGAAGTGTCCTGTTGCATTTTTGAGTGGTTCGTTGGCATCTGCTTTGTCAAGTGTGGCAGTGCCTACAGTAACAAATCCTTTCTGTTTCATGTCATCGGTGATCAATACTGTCTCATGGGGACGATTGGTCCCTACCTGCCAGAGCTTATTGCCCCGGTTGACAATTTCAATCTCTTTCAATTCCAGTTCGATCTGACCTGCGGATACGGTGCCAACAAGGTAATTGACTTTCGGATTGTATCCGAACAGGCCGCCGTGCGCGATCTGCAGGACATTGTCGGCTTGAGTACAAGTGATAGCGTGAACTTCGCCGCACAGGTACAGATCAACGCCGTATTTGGTCATAGTCTGCCAGAAAAGTGATTCTCTGCCACCCTCCAGCATCAGGCCGCTGGAGCTTTCCTTCCGGACAGGTCCCAGAATGGGAGTATGGCCCATCACGATAATGTTCTCAACGCCGGGATTGTCGGTGATGACCTGCTCGAACCATTCGAGCTGTGGTCCCGTGACCTTGGCTACAATTCCGCCCTGGGGGCCGTTGCCCTTCTCGAACACATCGACCGCGATGAACAGGGTGTTTTCGTGAATGAACCAGAAGGCCGTACCCTTCATGCGAAGGGGCCCGTTGAGAGGCATCTTGAGGTATCTCTGAAACTGGCGCTTGAAATAAGAAACCAGTTCAATCTTGTCGCCACGCCAGGGATTGTCCCCGATCTCGTGGTCGCCAATGGCAGTATAGAATCTAAGGTCGTGGTCCTGCATACGCTTGATCCAGGCCGGGTAATAGATACCGGCGTACTTCTTGATGCTCTCCTTGTCGGGCCAGCGTCCCATGACCAGGTCGCCTGCTACAAGGACGAACTCAGGATTCTCCGCCTTAATTGCCTTGAGGACATAGTCGAGCGTGTCCTCCCAGCCGGGCTGCGGGTAGGTCAGGTCCACATTCAGAAAGTCCGGGATACTTACGAATCGCCAGGGCTGAACGGACGAGACGCCGTTCTCGGGAACGTCCACCTTGGCAATCCACAAAATCGCATTCAAAATGAGCTTGCGGAAAGGCTCTATGTGCCAGTTCTTGTGGTAATGCCCCCCGCTGAATCCGAAGCCGCGGCCGCCGTCGCGACGTTCCAGGGCCCAGGCAAGGGTTTTGTCTTCAGGCGCCCACGGCGGCAGTTTGCCTGTCATGATAGGGACGACTGGCTGTTCGTTCTTCGAAAATC
>JBARRE010000728.1:0-6581 GCA_049644065.1 Sedimentisphaerales bacterium
TGCATATAGTCTCTATCTTTTCTTGAGTGATGTGCCCGTGTATCATCTGCCATAGCCACATTTTTTTGCTGGGCCAGAATACTTTTACATCGAAATGATACGCCCCGTCAATCAAAACATGAAGCCAAATACCCAGGATACCTGAGATGACCATTTTTCGTAAACTTGTTTTGTAAGGGATGTAGAATACTCTCATCATCCCTTTGAATAAATTCCGCATCGGATATGCCGCGATACCCCAAAGCGCGCCGACCACTGCGCCAATCAACAGAGTATGACAATATCGGTGTATTGGCCATCCAAGACCCAAACCCCCTATGACCAGAACCTCAACGTCAACAATGACGTTGGCAAGGACAAACACAGGCAGGTCAATCCACTTTCCAAAAACCAGCCCAACGAATCCACTGGGCCCAAAATGATATGGAGTAAAAGGCATTTGAATCTTGCTTTAATAACTAATGGCTATGTGCCGGTCAGATACAGATCTTTTTCGAGATAATTTTGGATATAATCCCTTATTGCATCTTCAAGCGGCGTTATCGGTTTACTGTAGCCGGCTCTGCGAAGTTTGGACAGGTCGGCCTGGGTGAAGTATTGATATTGATTGCGGATTGAAGTGGGCATTTCGATATACTCGATGTTCGGTTTCCTTCCCATTCCCACAAAAACAGCGATGACTAAATCATTCCACGTGCGGGTCTCGCCGGTGCCGATATTAAAAACTCCATTGATATACGGATTGTCGAAAAAGAACAGCGTCATATTCACCGCATCTTTGACATACAGAAAATCCCGCACCTGCTCACCGTCGGCATATTCCGGCTGGTAAGACTTGAACAGGCGGACTTTGCCGGTCGCCTTGACCTGCTCAAAAGCCTTTACGACAAAGCTCATCATATCACCCTTATGATACTCATTCGGCCCGAAGACATTAAAGTATTTCAGGCCCACGATCTTATTGAACAGCCCGGCCCGGCGCGCCCACATATCAAACAAATGCTTGGAATAGCCATACATATTCAAAGGCCTTAAGACCTCAATCTTCTCTTCATTGTCGCTGAAGCCGGCGGAACCGTCGCCATAAGTCGCCGCGCTCGAAGCATAGATAAAACGGATATTGGTATCCGTCGCCCATTGGGCCAACAGTTTGCTGTATTCATAGTTGTTTTTGACGAGATAAGAGGCATTTGCTTCCGTGGTGTCCGAGCAGGCGCCGAGATGAATGACGACATCAACAGGGCTATCGAGCTTATCTTCAATCACCATTTCCAGAAAATCGTCTTTCTCGACATAGTCGGCAAAAGACAGATTCTGCAGATTCTTCCACTTCTGGTCCGTGCCAAGCTCGTCAACGACAAGGATGTCGCTAATTTGTCTTCTATTTAGCTCGGCAATCAGTGCCGAACCGATAAAGCCGGCACCCCCGGTGACTATAATCATTATGCAATTCCCTTATTGTCCAGTTTGAGTTTTCTCAAGCTTAATTTGCCTTCCCGAATGTGTCAAATGTTTATACCGTCCGAGCGCACAAAAAAAGCCGCCCAGAAATGGGCGGCCCCAAAATAACTCAACAACCCAATGATTCTTCAGCACAAAGCGATATAGCTCGCAATTGCCAGAATCAAGATTCTCCTCTTGTTAAAAACAAATGGAAGCCAGGTTTCGTAATAAAACTTACTCATCGAGCATCCCAGAAAACAGTACGTTCAAATCTTTATTCTCTTACGATGTTACTATCATAACCGAAAGAGATAATAAAAGCAAGAAAAATCACTACCAAAAAAGCGTATGTACTTATATACTAAGTACTTATGCTCTGTAAAAAAGATATTTTTTTGCGACTTATCAAATCCGGCACAAGCCTGGAAATCTCAGTCCGGCCTTAGTACCTCTACCTGCCTTTGCTGCCAAAACGCCAAGACCGATAAGAAGGAGAATATCAAATATAAAGATGCTAATAAGGGATTACAGATGTTTATTCCGGCATGAAGACCGAACCTGTAGCCGATTCCAGCAAAAACCCGCCCCATGAGAAATCCGCTGATGAGCGATGACATCATATCAAGTAATAATTTTACTGCGAATATTTCCAGCGGAGTTTGCTTGACCTCGAAACTGAGACGGATTATAGTACTCGGTTCTTATCTGTGTAAAAAGTATTTAATGAAATGTATAGTTGACAAAGCAACTCATATCGCGTTATAATACTGCGATTGAGTAATTAGGAGACTGAAATGATTGAACATACACAATATATCTTAGCTATCTTCGGGGCGTTTAGCCACTGGGAACTGCTTGTTGTCCTTATCATCGCACTGCTGATCTTCGGCAGACGCCTGCCCGATATTGCGCGCAGTATGGGAAAGAGTCTGACCGAATTCAAGAAGGGCATTAACGAGGCCAAGGAGACCAAGGACGAATTCGTAAATGACGTCAAGGAAATCGGTGACGATGTGGCTAAAGAGGCCAAAAACGCCGCCGGTCTGGACGATACCGAAAATTCGATGAGCTAACTCCCCTACGGCCGCAACCTTATGCGGACTCGCCTTGTCTGAAAATGGGCAAAAAGAAAAAGAAGAAGATAGAAAAGCCGGACAGCCCTCTTGACACCACCATGAGCCTGGGCGATCACCTGGATGAGCTGCGCATGCGACTAATCCTGGCGATACTCGGGCTTGTCATCGGGACCATAATCTGTCTGTTCTTCGGCCGGCGAATAATCACATTTATCCAGAGCCCTTACGACAGGATTATGGAGAAGTACGCCGAATCGAAGGTGGAGGAATTCCAGACACCGTGGACGTATCTCTCGGATACATTTTTTACCAACTTGCTGCGGGCAATCGACTCCGACCCGAACGCACCGGAAATCGATCCGAATGTCGTGACATACGCGCAGAAGATTTATGCCGATACAGTCGCAGTGATCGTTGATGACCCGAACTACACGAAAGCGGTAGCCGAAGTGCATTCTTCCGCCTCGCAAAAGCTGCAGGTACTTGCCCCTGCTGATCCGTTCATAGGATTTATGAAAATATCGCTGATCTCGGGTTTGATCGTGTCATCCCCCTGGGTATTCTATCACTTGTGGATGTTCGTGGCGGCTGGTCTTTATTCAAATGAGAGAAGATACGTCCGCGTTGCGGTACCTTTCTCTACGGCGCTGTTCGTCATCGGCGCTCTGTTCTTTCTTTTTGTAGTGGCCCCAATATCTCTGGGCTTCTTTCTCGGTTTTGGTAACTGGATGGGTGTCTCGCCCAACTGGACCTTTCAGAAATACATCTCTTTTGTGACAATGCTTATGCTCGTCTTTGGGCTCGGCTTTCAGACACCTGTAGCAATTTTCGTTCTGAACAGGACTGGGCTGGTTTCGATCGCAGCCCTGAAGAGTTCGAGAAAATATGTGATCATTGCTATGTTTGCTTTAGCCGCAATAGCAACGCCACCCGATGTTATTTCCCAGATAACCCTGGCAATACCGCTCTACGCCCTGTTCGAATTAGGCATACTGCTTAGCTGGTTTGCAGAGCGCAAGAAAAAATCGGAAGATGCGGCCAAATAAGTCGGCCCCGGTTGCAACCGCCACAGCTTATTCAACAAGGCGTTTTACCTGGTAATAGTAGGTAGCATAGCGGCCATCGATCTCGAAGGAATTACCCGTGCGTTCAACTTGCTGAGCCGTAGGCACGCCATAAACGTCGGCGACACTCACCGACGTCAGGGGAGCGCCTTTGAACGTGAGAATTGCCTGTACCGGCTCAAGAAGTAAAGGAGGTCCGCCCGTTTCGATCAGTTTCGTGCCGTCTTCGTTATAAACCGCGCCGTACTGTTTGTCCTGCGCCATGGCGGTAATGAGAATGTGCCCGGATTCGATCAGAGGCCGGTTATCCAGCGGCGTAAACAGCAAGCTGACAAAGGGCGTCCGGTCAATCCGGACGGTCACGCCGGGCAGATCAAATGTGCGGCCGCCGGCAAAACCGACAACTCCCTGTGTCTTCTCGGAATGGATGGTGACAATTTTACTGCCGTAGTCCCAGGTGAGTTGGCCGGTGTTGCTTTTAATGGTCTGCGCCTGGCGGTCCCAATATGCGGACATGTCGCCGAGATAGGAGGGTTCCAGGCCATCCTCGATTTTGAGTGTTACACGTCCTATGGCCAGCGCCTCTACAGGCGTATCGCCGTGGGCCAGCAATTCATTTTCATCGTAACCGGTCGGGCCGAATTCCTGCTGAAGCTTATCGGTGCCGGCGAAAATATCGCCGGTTGACAGCCGGCGTGCTGAGATAATATCGCCCTGCTCGAAGTGGTTGTTATAGATGGCGAAGGCCAAAGCCGGGAACTGGCCTATATAGTGCGGGGTGCAGGTGACGTAGGACCTCATGCCGGGCCAGCCGTTGCCCATAAACGCGCGGGAAGCGGCAAAATGGTAGGATGCGTCCCATCCCTGGAGACCCATACCGTAGAACGCGAACAGCGGTGCAATCTCAGCTTTCCACTGGTTGGGCGGCTTCTGCGTCCATTCGGTCATGATGAAGGGCTTGTCCTCGACCTGCCAGAAACCGCTGGAGAGGATTCCTCGACCTGCCTTGTTCGTGTGGGTGTCGTTGCTGACCGAGCCTGCGGTAATGTTGTGCCCACCGGCGCCGCCGCCGAAGTAATTGTGGCGGTCGATTGCGTCCATCGCATCGTCGGTCCAGAGGTTGGCCGCAGACGCCGCCGGGCCGCCCGCCTTCCAGGCGGTTGTCACTGTTACCGCCTTGTAATCCAGCTCTCGCAGCCGCTGCTGTCTGCGCTCATAGTAGTCCCGCTGGAGTTCGGCCAGGAAACGAATGAAGTCGCCCATGCGCTTCTTCTCCGTGTTCTTGTTTGATCGGGGACCGTCGACTTCCATCTCCCATGCGCCGTACATCTTCATAGTCGGATTACTGACCGAGTCGCCGGACCTCCTGCCGCTGCCCCACGCGATTGTCAGATTCATATCGGTGCCGTAGCGGTTCTTCACCCAGTTCCTCCACATGGTGCCGAGAATCGCCGCATGCCGGTCGAGTTTGCCGTTGTTGTAGCTGGCCAGATCGTTCAGGGGAGCGTGCCAGAAAATGCTGTCTTCGTTGTGCACTTCGACAATCGCAAGCGCCGGATCATCCTTGTAGGCGAGTTGTGTATACGGATTGACATGTTCGAGAAGCGTTTGCTCCCACTGCCACTCGGCATCCTGCAACTCTTGCATCATAGTGACCACGCCTGAAGTGCTTTTCCCGGCACCCCTATCAGGCAGCTCGTTATAAAGGTCCTGCGGATAGCCATCGTCCGGCGTGATTACATGGGGGTAGAACAACGACCAGGTCATGTAGATGCCGTTTTCCTTGAGGATCGAGAACCACCGGTCCCACCTGTCCAGTCTGGCGGGATCGAACTGGCGGCTGCGGCCGCCCGACTGCAGGACGCCCAGCACGTTTTGCACCGGATGCTGACGCACCATGTTAATGCCGTGCTTGGCATAGAACCGTGCCTGACGATGCTGCGACTCGATAGTCTCGGTCATTCCGGCGTCAACCCCCCAGAACTTTATCGGTGTGCCGTCCTCGAAAACAAAATCCTTACCATCTCGCTTGAGGAAACCGCGCTTGCCGGCAGGTTTTTCGACCAGGTGACTCATGTCGATAATCGAATCCGGGGAATGCTGATCCGGCCCGGCCATCAGCATGAACCAGTCATCCGGCCCGGGGGCAGGCGGATTGGGATTAGGCCGAACAACACCCGTGGGCGCCCAGGGAAAATTCGTAAAAGCAATCGCATCGATTCCGCCGTGACCTTGCTCATCCGCCCCGTCGCGGTCCGAGATGCGCACCTTAAGCGTGTGCGTCCCTGGCGCCAAATCGACCGTTCCACCAAACGTCCACGCGATGAAGCGTATGTCGATACCGGGATCGACCAGGTCGAGCCGGTTAGTAACATACGACAGATCGATATCCTGCCAGGCCCCGTCGTCGATGCTGTAGTTGTAATCGGCACCACCGTTGCTGTTGCGAAACGGATTGAGTCGAATCCACCACGAATAGCTTCCGCCTTCGGTGACTGTAAGGCTGTACGTCGCCGTGCCGGAATCGTGGTAATTATTGCTCGTGTAGTGTGAATGCCAATTGCCATCTGAAACGCCCGGCTCGCCCGGCGATAAAAGGTCCTTCGTGATTTTATCATTATGGTACCACGACCCGGCGCCCTGCGTCTCAACGAAAGTGGACGTATTATAATCTTCTCCTTCGATCCAGATCGCCTCATTCGCCGGGACAGGCATTGAAAAACACGCCGGCAATAAATACGCCGCCACGAAAAGTCCGGCAGAAAGTATTTCACTTTTTCTCATTTCCTTTTTCCTTGCCAAGAAACCGTAAGAACAATCGACCCTATCCCCTCGCATCGCCATTTGAATCCCGCCACCCATATCTCACAGGTTACCAATATTCGGGAGCTGAGTCAATACTCGATATGTGAACATCGCTGAGCCTCACTCCAATATTCCTATCAATTGTTAAGATGCCGCAGATATGCTATAATACGGCAGATTTGGAAAACTACTG
>JBARRE010000729.1:0-4465 GCA_049644065.1 Sedimentisphaerales bacterium
GACAACTTCTGGACACCGCGACTTGAGACCAGCCATAATGTTACAATTCCTTATGCCTTCACCATGTGCGAAGAGACCGGGAGAATCCGCAATTTCGAAAAGGCGGCCGGGCTGAGACAAGGAAAGCACGAAGGGATTCACTTTGACGACTCAGATGTTTACAAAATTATGGAAGGAGCGTCATATTCTTTGCAGGTTAATCCCGAGAAAATGATGCGCTTATATCTCGACAAACTTGTAACAATTATGAAGGCGGCACAATGGGAGGATGGATATCTGTTTACATTCTACTCATTACCCGAGAGACAGCCTGAGAAACGCTGGATGAACATACCCTGGATTCACGAGCAATACTGCGTGGGGCATATGTATGAAGCTGCAGTCGCACATTATCAAGTCACCGGCGAGGATACATTTCTCGATATAGCCAGGAAAAACGCTGATCTGATCTGTGAGACATTCGCTCCTTACAAGCGAACCGATCCGCCTGGACATCAGGAAATCGAGATCGGACTTTGCAAACTGTATCGTGCCACGGGCGACGAAAAGTATTTAAATCAAGCTAAGTTCTTCCTGGACCAACGCGGTCGCAAGGGTAATCGAGGGCCTAAAGGCGACGGTGGACTATACGGCACATATTCTCAAGACCACAAACCTGTCACCGAGCAGAACACAGCGGTCGGTCATTCGGTTCGCGCTGCGTATTTGTATACGGCAATGGCAGATGTCGCGGCTCTAACAGGCAATATGGAGTATATTAAGGCGATTGATGCGATCAAGGACCAGATTCTGCCGGAAAATTCGTCCGACTCATCCGCAATGCAACTTGACTTCTGGCCTCATAAGGGTACCACCGAATGGCTTCAGTTTGACTGGGATCAGGAACATAAAATCTCAAGTGTAAAAGTTTACTGGTTCGATGATACCGGTCGGGGCGAATGCCATTTGCCCAAAACGTGGAGACTGTTATTCCGGGATACTAATGGTAACTTCAAACCGGTTAATAACAAGAGCTCTTATGACACGGACAAGGACACCTTCAATAAGGTCGATTTTGAGCCGGTAAAGACGAACAGTATCAAAATTGAAATCATACTCCAGGAAGCCTGGTCAGCCGGGATACAGGAAGTTGTGATTGAATAGGTTTGTAAGACTGAAGATATTACACAAAAGCCAAAAACTTCGTAGATTTCTATAACAGGAGATGCACAAATGAAAAGTCAGATACTACCGAGGCGCAGGGCATTCTATCTTAATAACTTATTGCATGGCAAATACATGGTCATTGCACTATTGCTCCTTCTTGGCTGTGCAACTGCAAGGAACCAGAATAGTGCATTGAGTATTGCACCAACCGAATTGCAATGTGAGTATCTTCAGGAACCTTTGGGCATTGATGTCAAGCAGCCGAGGCTGAGCTGGAAACTTAAGGCAACCAATGCGGACCATCGTGGTCAGGCTCAAACAGCTTATCGGATCCTGGTGGCCAACTCGGAGCGATTGCTTGCCGGGGACAAAGGCGACCTGTGGGATTCGGGCGAGGTCAAGTCCGGCCAGTCGCAGCTCGTCGACTACGGCGGATCCCCGCTTTCATCCGGCATACGATGCTATTGGAAAGTGCAAGTTCGGGACGAAGGCCGAGTTCTTTCAGCCTGGAGCAAACCGGCTCGATGGACAATGGGCTTGTTGGATCCGTCGGAATGGTCGGCTAAATGGATCGGCACCAATCAGCAATTTGTCGAGGTCAAGAAATTGCCGCCGGAGGGCGACTACTTATCCGATCCCTGGCTTCGCAAGGTGATGACCTTAAAAGAAAAACCCCGGTGGGCGGCGGTCTACGTCGCATCAGTTGGCTACCATGAGCTTTACGTGAATGGAAAAAAGGTGACGGACGAGGTCCTGAGTCCAAATGTGGCCGACCATACAAAACGGGCGCGTTACGTGACTTATGAAATTACCGACCATCTGCAAGCCGGCCGCAACGTGATTGGTTTGTGGCTTGGGACCTCGTGGTCGGTCTACCCACTGTACAAGAGCGAAGACAAGCCGCAAACGCCAATCGTCATTGCCCAGGCCCATATCGAAATGCCGGACGGGAAAATCCAGCGTCTAATCACGGACGAGACATGGAAAACCCACCCCAGTCCCAACGTCCTGCTGGGCACGTGGATGTTCATGAACTTCGGCGGCGAATATTACGATGCCGGCAGAGAATTACCTGACTGGTGCAGCCCCGATCTGGACGATAGCGACTGGAAGCAGGCCACGGTATATCATCCAAAACTGATTCTGTCGGCCGAGATGGTCGAGCCGAACCGCCGGATCAGTGAAATCAAACCTGTCGCCGTAGAGCAGGTAGAGGGCGAAGGCTATCGTGTAGACATGGGTGTAAATTTCGCCGGCTTCATCGAGCTCGATATCAAAGGCCAATCAGGTGACATTGTCGAATTACAGTGCTCCGAAGACGAAAAGAAGCTGATGACACACAAGCTCCACAGTGCCTACCGAATCGGGCCTAGCGGCCAGGGCACCTTCCGCAATCGCTTCAACTACGGATCGGGGCGGTGGATTCTCATCAAGGGATTGAGTTACAAGCCTGCCTTAGCAAACATTCGCGGTTATCTCGTACGGACCGACTACCAGCGAGCCGGACGGTTTGAGTGCTCCAACAAATTACTAAACGACATCTACGACATCGTGCTGTGGACCTTCGAGAATCTCAGCCTCGGCGGTTATGTGGTCGACTGTCCCCAGCGCGAGCGGATGGGCTACGGCGGCGATGCCCATGCCTCGACACAGACGGCAATGAACAACTACCATCTCGGAGCGTTCTACACGAAATGGTCTCAGGATTGGCGCGATACCCAGGGCAAAGAGACGGCATGGGGTCTCGGCGACAAGGCAACGAATCAGGACGCCCCGACAGCAGCCGGCAATCTGCCTTATACCGCTCCGACATACTGGGGCGGCGGCGGACCGGCATGGAGCGGCTACTGTGTCACCCTGCCATGGTATATGTATCGCCACTATGGCGACGTCCGCATCCTGGAGGAAAATCTCGCTACGATTCAGCAATGGATGGCTTTTCTCGAAAAAAAGTCGAAGAATGATATGCTGGTTCGCTGGGGCGGCGAGTGGGACTTTTTGGGTGACTGGCTGTGGCCGGGAGCCGAAGGTGTCAACGGTGACACGCGGGAGACCCTTTTCTTTAATAACTGTTACTGGATATACAATCTGAAAACCGCCGCGAAAATTGCTGATGTTCTGGGCAAAAAGGATCTCGCTACGAGGTATCGAAGCCGGGCGGAAACAGTACGCAACGCCGTGCATAAGGAATTCTTCAATCCTGCGGAAAATGGCTATGTGAACAACTTCCAGGCCTATCTTGCCGCCGCACTGCTGGTAGGACTGCCTCCGGAGCAGCTTCAACCGGCGGTATGGAAACGCTTCGAGGACGAGATTCTCATCCATCGCAAGGGACACTTCTGGGGAGGTATCACCGGCGGTTATTTCATTGTGAAGAACCTGCTGGAGTTCGACCGACCGGACCTGATGTTCGAGATGGCCGGCAAAGAAGACTATCCGGGTTGGGGCGACATGCTCCGGCAAGGAGCAACGACCATGTGGGAGGCATGGGACGGCCGTAATTCCCTGCTGCACAGCTCGTACCTGCACATCGGAGCCTGGTTCATCGAGGGCCTGGGCGGCATCATACCCGATCCGGACGGCCCCGGATACAAGCGTTTCATCATCAAGCCGGGCGTACTGAGTAACCAGTCTCTCGATTGGGTCAAAACCCGGTTCGAATCTCCGTATGGAATGATCCGAAGCGAGTGGAAGATTCAAAATGGAACGCTCAAGCTAAACGTTACCGTTCCGCCCAACACAACAGCCACAGTGTATCTGCCGACTACTGATACGCAATCGATCAAAGAAGGTAATGCCCCGTTGTCAAAAGCCCGTGGAATCAGACATCTGCGTGACGAAGAAGATCGTGCCTTACTTGAGGTACAATCCGGACAATATGCATTTGAGGCAAACTTGTAATGCATTAACAATAAATAATAATCTTTATTCATAGGAGACATCATGGTTAATAGAATTGATTTCGCAAAAGTATTCTTCTTGACGTTCTTTGTTGTTTCATTATGTCAGGGTGCAGTTGATGTAGTAACTGAACCTTATCTGCTGGACACAGGGCTTCTCTCACGCTCTATTTCATTTGAGAATCCCACCGGTGAGCCGGGGCAAAGCGGCAAAACAGCCAGCAAACTCGGTGCCGGACGAAAAGGCTCGCCCGCGATAACGCTCAACGCCGGGCAGGAGGTTCAGCTTTGCGACATCGAGGGTCCGGGCACAATTCGTCATATCTGGATAACTACCAGCAACAATCCGCTCAACCTGCGGAGCCTGGTGCTGCGTGCATGGTGGGACGGCCAGGAACATCCGAGCATCGAATGCCCAA
>JBARRE010000730.1:0-26898 GCA_049644065.1 Sedimentisphaerales bacterium
GCTTTGAACAACGGTTTCAGATTCAATGCTGGGATTTTCTGTTTAAGTCGTGCGGTCAAATTGATGGTTTTCGGTTGCTCTCTGTGCAAATTATCTTCAGTACCTGCCATTTCCGCACTGATCGGAAAGCCGGCAGAGGGTTCTGATTCAATGTGTGATTTAACCTTGGCAGATTCATCTATATTGTAGATTGTAATTACCTCAGATTCAGTCCGCTCGGCAATATTGGAGATCGTGCGATGAAGCTGTTGCATTTTGGCCAGACATTTCGGACACCTGCGAAGATGCGAAGTAAGGGATTCTCTGAATTCAACATATTGGTCATCGGCCGGATCAATCCCGTAAGGCAGACAGTAATCGTAAATATCGGCGGCCGATACCGACTCACAAGGGAATCCGTTTTGAATCGCCCCATTGAGCAATAATTCTTTACGAATGCTTTGGCGATGGAGATATAGTTTTTTGCGGCAATTGGAACAGGTGCAAAGGTGTTTTAGTATTTCAGCGTTTGTTTCGTGGAAGGCCATCGACACGACGGCCGGAATGGCAGCCTGAGCCTGAGAACAGCTAAAGTCATCTTCAATCGGCTTGTCCGCCAGGATCTGGCCTAAGCGGCATAGATATTTGTGAGGAAGGTGCAAATCCAGCAGGATTAGCAGGTCATCGCGGCAGGACTGGCATTTATCAAGGTGTGTAGTTATCGGGGTTGGAATCCTTATCTGTAAAACCGGATCAGCCAGACTGGCGAGAAATGGTTTTACGGTATCGCATTTTACCGGTTCGCCTATATACTCAAAGTGAAGTCTGAGAAGGGTAATAATAGCTGAATCTTTACGGCTTTGCTCACTTTCACATCTCTCATCCACCTTTAAAAGCAGATCTTTCAAGCTATCCATTTCTGTCTGGCAATTCTGGCATTGCTTTATGTGTTGCAGAGCACCTTCAGGAATGCCTCCTCTGGTTTCCTCGCTTAGGAAATCATAGTAATACAATCGGGCATTCGTACAATTTATGTCGGGATTATGTGAGATCATATGGTATCATCTTCATTTTTAGGGACAAATTCGCGCATTTTCTTTAACGCGATAGAAAGATATCGAGAAACAATTCTTTTATTAACACTCATATTTTCTGCCGTATCTGTAGTGCTGAGGCCTTGGCCATAACGTTGGACAACGACTTCCGCTTCACGTTTCGGTAAACGACTTTCAATTAAATGGAACATTTTTTTGGCATTTTCCGTATGGATAGCAGTGTTTTGGGGATCTTCTGATATTACAAAATGTTTACGGCATTCGGCATACTTCTGAATGTGATCTTGATGACATTTGATTTGGCGGGAAACGTCAATAACGTCATTTGTGACAGCCCTGTACAGATATGCTCTAATATCCTGGATGCCTGAAGGAATTGGTTTATGGACGATAGACACAAAAAATTCCTGGAAAATATCATCCGCTTTGGACTTATCTTTAACGTTAAAATGAATTATAGCTCGAATTTCATCGCCATATCTATCAATGACTTCCGCAGCTAATCCTACTCTTTTTCGGATTTCTGTTCCATTCGTCTCGCTGAAAATGATGTCTTTTTCCCCGTCAGTCATTCAAGCTCGCCCAATAACCTAAAATTGAATAGTCAACGTTCAGCAGAGCAGCTTCACTTCATCGTAGATAGCAATATTAAGATAAAACCTGATTATATGACCGATAATACATAAAGTCAATTTAAATAATTACAGGAAAATCATATAGATATATCGGCATATTTGGTATAGGTGCGCATAAGTTCTTCTTATTAAAGAACTTGTCGGTTGTAACTGCGATTGGTTGAGTCTTATTTTTTCGAACATTCTGTAAGTGTTAAAGCGAATTCTCTCCAAATCTGATTTTGATGGCTCAGTCCTATTTATCTATAATAATGTCTTTCATGGTGTTTATGGTACGTATGTCTTTTTGCCGGATTCACGCGTCATATGGTGTACAAGCGGTTCTTTTCTGCAATCAAAAGTTACTTCCAAAGACAGTTCTTCCGGTAATTCTTCGAGAGTTTCGATTTTATGTGAGCCGATAAAGAAAATTTGTTTTGTTTTGTTGCCGTTAATTTGCAATGGGAGTTGTATACCAATTTTACCCCTGTCCCGTAGAGTGTTCTCTTCTCTTATTTCGTCGTATATATCACTAATCTCAAAATTCAGACTTTCGTGTAGCACTTGTATGCGCATCACATTGCAAGGTGTGCGGCCGCTATTCACCGCGACAAAACTGCCTTGTATATATCTGTACGAAGGTAAGTCGAACGGTTCTATCTTTATTTGAGCGTAGGTAATATCGGGTTCCGCTTTGGATCGAAATAGCTTCTTAATCAGGAGTATTGTATATATGGCTGCCGCCGCTGCCCAAATTGCGATTATGGGTATTGCGTGTTGCTTAAGCAAAGGCCATAAAGATTTCGCTAACCAGCGGAATATCTGTTCTAAATTTGCGAAGCTCATGATTATATTTAACTTAAGTTTGCTGAAAGAGCTAATATTTCATTTTGGTATCAACGCTCTAATCATTTCCTCATCGGGCCGGCCTGCTCGTCCGACAATTCCGAAGCCTCCCTTGTAGTCCCAGTTTGCCCAGGCAATATTGTGTTTTTCCAGGTTATGGCGAATGTCTGAGTACCACTGCAATCTTGCTTTGCGGGGAACCGTTGAAAGGCATCCCCACTCACCGCAGTAAAGCGGCAGATCATATTTCTTTGCCACTGCTAATGGCTTCTCAAGCAATTTTTCGAGAATCTCACGATTATAGACGCCATTATTTCTCTTAACTGTCCCGGCAATGTCCGCCGGCAATCCTTCGATATCCTTGGGGGCAACAATTTGCCCCGGATAATTCACCGGGCCTTTGTACCTGCCGACTCCGGTCCAGGAGGCTTTGTAATGTGTTATCAGCATGGGCGTGTAGAAGTGGAAGCTGAGTATTATATTGCGATCTCCCCGGGGCAATCTGAGTTGGTCGAATGTGCTCACCGACTGCCATCTGTTCGAGCCGATTACGATTGTCCGGTCAGGCTCTTGTTTTCGGATTTCTTTTACTGCTTTTTCAACCAGCCTGTTCCAATCTTCAGGATCGTCCGCCACCGGTTCGTTCATTGGTTCGTAAGCTACCAGGCTGACCGGATATTTCTTAAGTTCGGAAGATAAATCCCTCCACAGCAGCAAAAACTTTTCCTGCGCTTTCGGATCGGTCCACAAAGGCTTATCTTCGGCATTGAAATGGTGAGAACGCAGAATGTGCAG
The DNA here is from genome assembly GCA_049644065.1 of Sedimentisphaerales bacterium. GTDB lineage: Bacteria > Planctomycetota > Phycisphaerae > Sedimentisphaerales > Anaerobacaceae > JAFGPJ01. Next base: position 3,290 of record JBARRE010000730.1, read on the forward strand.
GTCTACAACCACCTTCAGGCGCTGGCTGTCGGACCATTTGATCGCGTTATTGAGAAGTGTGAATGCTTCATTCTCTTTATTTCCGCTCTCGTCCCACATCTGTTCTTCATCTATAGGAAGCCTGATATGGTCATAGCCCAGCCCTGCAATATACTCTACATCTTTTTTCGTAAAGAAAGCATCCCGCTGCTGTCCGCGTCTTTGGCTTTGTGAAAGCCAGTGACTTATATTGACGCCTCTTGAAATATGGAAGGCGGAATCGCCGGCGCAAAGCGCATCCCCGGCACAAATCAAAAAAAGAGCTACTGCGCAAAGCGACATATATCTGATGGAATTTATTTTTTTCATCGTCTTGCTCCTTTCAAGTTCATATTAGTTGCCGCCATCTTTGCCGACCAGACGATAGCTGACGAACGCAATATATTTGTTGTCCGGCGACCAGGATGGGACGTTTATTGTGCCCTGTCCGCCGAACAAGCGGGTCAGGACCCCGGGCTTATCTCCTGAAGAAGGCATAATACGTAAAGCGACGTCTTTATTGGGAGGATGTCCTTTCACATCCTTGTCATACGACAGAAACACAATCTGTTTTCCGTCGCCGGACGGGTGGGGAAACCAATCGGCATATTGATCGTCATTGGTCATCTGTATCTGGTTCGTGCCGTCACTTTCCATCCGCCATATTTTCATCACCCCGGTACGTTCGGAATTGAAGTATATGTATCGGCCGTCAGGAGAGTAGTCGGGGCCGTCATCAAGACCCTCGGCGTTGGTCAATCGAGTTTCCTGCCCGCCTTCAACGGCAATCGTATAGATGTCGTAGTTTCCATTTCTTTCGGCACAGTAAGCGAGAGTCTTGCTATCGGGAGACCAGCCATGCCAGTAGGAAGGTCCCAGTTCGGTTACCTTCCTTGGAGTTCCTCCGCTGCTGGGTAAAGTATAGATGAGAGATTTTCCTTCGAGGTGGTGGCTGATCACCAGCAATTTGCCGTCCGGCGAATAACCGTGATCGTTATTGCAGCGATCGGCGAAGCCCGTATTTAATTGCACGGGTTTGCCCCCGGAAACAGGTATTGTGTAAAGTCTTCCTCCGCCGTTAAAGAGCAGGTATTTGCCGTCGTTAGACCAGTTAGGAGCTTCGAAATGCGTGCCGGACCGATAGACAATGCGCCTTTGACCGGTTTCTACAGATATTGTTTCCAGGGAACTTTCAATAATCCGATCTTCCAATTTGTGTGTGCCCAGTGACTTCATTTCAACTTTAGAGAAAACTGCTGTTTCGGTAGTCGTATCATCGTGGGAGCAAACGGCCAATCCCACATAAACAGGATCCACCAAAGCGACCGAGACGGATCCGACAGGGTGAAAAACTTTTCCATCTTCGCTGATGTATAGAGAAAAGACCTCCCCGAGTCGCTCAAAGCGTAAAAATGCAGGAGAAGAAATCGGAGACTGTATTTCCTCGGTTGGGCCGCTTTTGGTTTTCCGAAATTGCAGGGAAGTTAAACCGTCACCGTGCACTACGGCATCAACATAAGGAGAATCGGGACTCAAACTCTGACGAATCATCCAGCCAGCCTTTCGATGAGCGTTTTTCCCATCTCCAAGCCAGCGGATTCTTGTTGTCAGGCTAAAATCGCCGGAATCTTTTTTCCATAAATACTGGAATGCGTCTTTGTCCCCCCAGATATTCGCACCACCTCCGGTTACCTGATACTCGTTACTACTTTGAATGAATCGTGCTAATCCGACATGTGTTGCCAGGCCAACATCTGAGTTATTATCGAATATGCCCGGAGATTGGGCGCTGGTATTACACTGCGTTAAAAAAATAACCGAAAACATCATGAGTAAAACAGATAGTTTCAAAGGATCTTCTGAGAAAATTGATGCAAAATCCCTCGGTCTCATAGTCATATCCTTTGCTCAGTTCCTATTTTTTATACTGTTTAATACGGCGGTTGTACGAAAGCATTTTACAATTCTCTTTATATTTAGCAAGGCCTAAAACAATCAAAAGCAGACCAGTATAGCGGCAGCGGGGATATGCTGGAAGAGAGATCGAAGCAATATAACGGTTTAAGAAAAGAGGTGATATAAATAAGCCCCTGTTGTCAGAAGGAAGGGGAGTGATGGTAACAGGGGCTTAAGACGCGCACTTTCCATTTTTGGAAGCTTGTATTATCAAGTATAGTAATAAAATCCATACATATCAATTGTGGTGACTACGTATTTTTAAGTAAAAAATAAAGATTCAGGCCGGGTTGAAAATCTGTCCAAGCATTTTGTTTCAGTATGTGTAAGTTCTTATTGTTAAGATGCTTAATGGTTATTACTTTGGGGTAATGGAGTATTATATTCATAAATAATTACAAACTCCAGGATCTATTGCTAAGGCGGACCGCTATATTCAGCTATAAAATCCTGCATTTCGAAGTTGTTCTAAATTCCGGCTCTATAGTCGAAAAGGCTGACATTTGGGTGGTTTTCTGTTATCCTGCCTTCCAGCAGTTAGCACTCTTTGCATAATAAGTAGCAACTTAAAAAGAATCAGCGATGTAAGAGAATGGCACGGAAATTCACACTGACATCAAGAACCGCGGCGGGGCAGATAGACTTCGCGGCAGATCTCAACGAAGAGCAACTGGCCGTTGCGACCGCGCCTGCCGGTCCAATGTTAGTAGTGGCCGGTGCCGGAAGCGGCAAGACTCGAGCCCTGACATATCGCCTTGCCTGGCTTGTTAATAACGGGGTGGATCCCTCGCGCATTATGCTCGTGACCTTTACGAACCGCGCTGCCCGCGAAATGCTCAGCCGGGTGGAGGTTCTGGTAAAGCAGAAAACAAGAGATATCTGGGGCGGCACATTCCACCATATCGCTAATCGGATTCTTCGCCGGCACGGCAAGATGCTGGATATCTCCCCGGACTTCACAATCCTGGATCGGGAAGACTCGAAGGACCTGATCGCTTCCTGCGTTCAGGATGCAGGAGTTGACATTCGTCAGCGGCGATTCCCGCAAAAATCAGTACTGGCCGCCATTTCCAGTTTTGTCCAAAACACGCTGGTGCCGTTGGAGGATGTTCTCGCCAAACGCTATCCGATGTTCATTCGAGAGACCGGCGAGATCGAGAAGGTGCTGATGCTTTATACTGCCAGGAAGAGAGAGCGACAACTGCTGGACTTCGACGATCTGCTCAGCTTGTGGCTGCGGCTTCTGACCGAGCACGAGCAGGTTCGGACGGCTCTTGCAAATCAGTTCCTGCACATTCTCGTCGATGAATACCAGGATACGAATGTCATCCAGGGTGCTATCGTCGATCTGCTGGCGTCCAAACATCGCAGCCTTACTGTTGTGGGCGATGACTCTCAATCCATTTACAGTTTTCGTGGAGGGACTTTTGAGAATATTGTGACTTTCAGGGAGCGATATCCCGACGTCAAAGAGTATCGCCTTGAGACGAATTATCGTTCCGTCGTGGAGATCCTTGCGCTGGCCAATGCCAGCATCGCACATAACAGCCGGCGACTTGACAAGACGCTCAGGGCAAAAAGGCCATCAGGACTCAAGCCTGCCATAGTCCCGGCCCAGGACCACTACGTCCAGGCCCGGTTCATCGCCGAATACGTGCTCCATCTGCTCGATGAAGGCCGGGATCTAAATGATATTGCTGTTTTGTATCGCAGCCACTGGCACTCTCTTGAAATTCAACTGGAGTGCCAGCGTCGCAACATTCCATTTCACGTTCGGGGAGGACTGCGCTTCTTCGAGCAGGCCCACATGAAAGACATGCTATGTTATATGCGGATTTTGCAGAATCCGAACGATGAGCTGGCCTGGCTGAGGCTGCTCAAGATGCTGCCCCGGGTCGGCAGCGCTTTGTCGCGCAGGATGTGGAGCCATATCGGCGGGGCGGATGAAACGTTAAAGCTCGCTTCCGAGCCGGAGACGGCCGGCCTTCTGCCTGCCGGCGCAAGACCTTTCTACGTGGATTTTGTCGGGCTCATCAAGGAATTGGCAAAGCTCGATTCCCCCGCGGAGATTATCGACACGGTGCTTGAGCGATGCTACGATGACTACCTTCTTTCTCACTATGACCGAGCCGAGCTTCGCAAGCAGGACATTTGCGCTTTGGCTAATTTTGCCGCCCAGTACAATACTGTTGAGGCCTTCCTGGCCGATGTCGCCTTATCGGGAGAATTTTCCGGTGAAACTGTGGTAACCGGGCCAAGCGAACAGGAATTCGTAACGCTCAGCACGGTTCATCAGGCCAAGGGGCTGGAATGGCCTGTTGTTTTCATTCCCTGGCTGGCAGACGGCAGGTTTCCGACGGATCTGGCTATCAATACACAGGAGGATCTGGAGGAAGAAAGGCGAGTCTTCCACGTAGCCGTGACACGGGCCAAAGACGAGTTGTATCTTGTCGCACCGCAGCTTTACCGCAACCGGTCTCGCAGCCTGATAATGATGAAGCCGAGCCGTTTTTTAACGGAGATTGCACAGGACCTGACCGAACATATGGAGCTGGAAGAGGGCCTGCCGCATTTGATCGCGGGCGAAAAACAAGACGCCTTACCCGGACCGGAACAAGCCTGATACGGACTTTTTTCTTGCCTCAAAATCGGAAAAGGCAGCCGAACATGTAAACAGGGCCTCCGAAGTCGAAACCTGAATCTTGCTTGTCGTAATGATATTGGACCTCGAACTGCAGTTCGAAATTTGATGCGACCGGAACCGTCAGGCCAGCCGTGACGAAAGGAAACAAGCCATGGGCTGGTGTATCCCTGTCCTCTCCGGTTTCAGTGTATGTATAGAACACACCGGGAATGTACGGATCTTCATAGGTTTCATAATACTCGTATTCCCATGAATCGAGAAACCAGAAGTATCCGATGCCCGCCCCAACGTAAGGCCGGAGCCAGCTACTGTCGCCTAATGGATACAAACGCCCGGCAAGACGGAGGTCGAAGAGGGAGTAATCATCCGTATAAAACTCTTCAATCAGCACACCGTCATCGAATTCTGCGTATTCATTGTCATAAGAGCCGAGTGACGAGCCGCCGAATGTTAGAGCCAGGTCGAAGTAGTCGTTGCCAAATCGTGGGCTGGCGAGTTCCACCTCGAATCGAGCCCGTGTTGTTTTGTCGAAGTCGGCGGGGCTATCCATAGTTTGGGCTCCCACTTTGATTCCAATTCCGGGGCCGGAGCCTCCGGCAAAACACGTGGTCGCCCAGCAGAGCAACATGATTGCCGAACATATTCTGATTCCGCAACGATTAGCTGGGATGGCACGTTCGATGGAAAAGCTTTGGATTAGATTCCGGCTTGGTTTTTGCCACCATCTGTCGATAGACTTTATCTGTGCCATTTTGTCGAACTCTTTCAAAAATTTGAAGCACATGAAAGACTGCAAATTATCGTGATTGTCTTGTCTACTTATAATAGGCACAAAGAGGTGTTTTGGTAACGAGCCTTATGCAGTTACGCTCACGTTTTGTACCTCATGGATACTCCAGGCAGTTGCAAAAAGATAGGTGTGATTCTCCGGATACGCTTTACGCTGTGCCATTATCTTGTGGAATTCTATCGCAGCGACGATAGAATGGCCCATTCTAAGGTGCAAGACGATGAAAGGTGTATTTAACAAAAATCCGATAAATGCTTTACATGGCGTTCGTCCGCTGTATGGCGCGGCGTTCATGATGGCTATAAGTCTCAGCGCGTGGTGGACGACTATGCCCTTTATCGTTCGCAATATCGGCGGCTCGGAGGACCATGTCGGTTACGCCTGGGCTGCAAATATGTTTGGCTACCTGCTTTGTCTGCTCCTGGCGGGCGCAGCTCTGGGTCAGCACAATCCTAAGAATACGACGCGCATCGCTGTGGCCATTGTCTTTGTATCGGCCCTGGCAATGAGCGTTGTGGTTTATGCGATCCTGTCAAAGAAGCTGGTTGGTAACCTGGTGCTGATCTGGAGCGTAATTTGTGCCGGTGCGGTGGCCGGAGCTGCCATGTCACTATTCTGGCCTTTTCTTATGAGCTGGGTCTCCGAGGACTTCGAAGGCCCGACCTTGAATCGCCGGCTTGGAACCTACAATGGAGCCTGGTCCGGTGCCGCTATTTTAGGCCCTTTGCTCGGTGGTATCCTCATCGAGACAAATACGGTGTTTCCCATCGTCTTTGCCGCAGCCGGCATGTTTGTCTGCTTTCTATTTCTGAGCTTTGCAACTGACGGCTCGATCCATACAAGTCTGTTTGGCGATGAGGACAGTCAACCAGTCGTTGGCTGTGAAAACAGAGCCGACCTGATGCGGTTCCGCTGGATGGCGCGTATCTCACTGTTCAGCTCCTGGGCCTGCCTGGGCGTTACTCGCTCTCAATTTGCTTTGCTTTTTACCGACATCGGTTTTTCCGAGACATGGTTCGGTATAATGGTCACGATATTCGGCGTCTTTAATTTCACCGTTATGACGGCTGCCGGCAGATGTGCCTTCTGGCACTTCAAATCCGCTCTCTTGCTCGCGGTTCAGGTACTGCTTTCAGTATCACTCGTGCTGATTATTTATGGCCGGTCACTGCCGGTATTTGCTCTGTCATTTGTCGTTATGGGCTGCGGCTTCGGTTTTGCCTACAGCTCGCACCTGTACTACGGCGCCTGCGGCACAAAAAAACGCTCCGTACAGATGGTTATTCATGAGACCACAATCTCTATCGGAGTCATAGTCGGCTCGGGCGCCGGCGGATACTTCGCAAAGAACCTCGGCCTCCACTGGCCTTACTGGTTCGCCCTGATCCTCCTGGCAGCCGGCTTTTTGGTTCAACTGACTCTCCTGCTAAACGGTAAATATACGCGAGATGCAACGAAATAATGCTAAATCAACAGCCTTTTACTATTAACAGGTTCTTTATTTGCATATTGTTGTAATTCAAGGACGATTTTGATGTTATAATAGAATTGAAAGGTGGAAAGGTGTTCCCAGCTATGCGCAGACGACGAGGATTTACGTTGATAGAATTGCTGGTAGTAATCGCCATTATCGCAATGTTAATGGCAATATTAATGCCGGTATTGAGAAAAGCCCGGGAGCAGGGCAAGGATGTGGTATGCCGGAACAATTTGCGTCAAATCGGCCTGGCTGCCAATTTTTATGCCGGTGAGTACGGTTTTTTAATCCCCCGCTCGGCGGAATGGGGAGGAGACATAAAACCCTGGTTCCAGCTTTTCATGCCTTTTTTATCGCAAAGAGCCGTTAGTGACGATTATCGTAACGTTAAGATATTTCGATGTCCGAGTTATCCCGACAAGAGGCAGACCGTCTGCTACGTCGTCAATGGCTGGGGCAATGACAATGACGGCGACTGGCGTATGCAGGGGACACCGACCAGGCTGACGGACTGCCAAAAACCGGCCATGAGCATCTATCTTGCCGATAACGAGGACGGACCATGGAGGACGATAATCACCAAGGTGACCGACCGAGATGTCACTCGATGTGACGTATTTCGTCCAAGTAATCTGCCAAATTCTGAGGATCAAGGTATCGGCAGCGGCAGACGAGTAGCACGGGCTCGACATAAACACGGCTGCAATTGTCTGTTCCTCGACTGGCATGTAGAATGGATGGCTGCAGAAAAGATGACCACAGACATGTGGAACTATGAAGAATAAACATATTGGATGGGAATATGGGGATTAATGAATTTGGAAATCGAATCTTGCGTTTGTAATCCTGGCTTTGCTATCTAAGTACGTTGGACTCACTTGGGCGTGTAGGTAATATTGCGGTCTGTCGCACCTATGACATGGAGCATTACGGTTTTTCCTTCACTGACAGACCTCAGCAGATCTCCAACATTGGTGAGAATCCGGCCGTTGGCCTCCATGATAGCATCGCCTTCGTGCAAGCCGACCTTTGCTGCCGTGGAACCGACCGGCACCTTGAGCACGAAAACACCGCGAATCTCACCCACGCCTGCGGTGGACTGCTCGGCCTCGGTGTTTAGGTCCTTGACCCTGGCGCCAAGAAAGTCATAGGTCCGTTCGCGGGCCTGTTTTTGTTTTTCAACAGCTTTTTGCAACCTCTCCCAGACCGCTTGCCCCCAGTAATCCTTGGGATCGAAGGTGTTATATTGCTGATGCGCCCTTTGCGCCATGACCTTCAGGGCCGGTTTGGTGACACCGAACTTGTCTAACGGGAAGGGTCTGAAGCCCACCTGCAATGCAGGGGAATTCGGTTGCAGACGAAAGTCCAGATTCAGGGGATCCACAAACATCGGATCGGCATTCAGGGAGTTGCGATCGATGCCGCCGGCCTGGTAACGCTTTAGTTCGTGGTTTTCAAGGTTCGGATCGAAGTGTTGCGCCAGCGACCAGAACAGGTTCTCATCGATCAAGCTCGCATCCAGCATCTTACTAATCGGCGTACTACTGAAGAGGTATGCCGCCGGCAGATCAAGGACAATAATATTATGGGCAATATAATCCCGGTTGTAATCGAACGGAACATGCAACTGAATGCCCTCGTTACCGATCAGGATGTTATTTTCCACACGCCGATAGAAACCCTCGCGGAGCTTTACCGAACATCCGAGGCAGAGATTGTCATAGACATGATAGTGGGATGACCCATCATCGAGATCGATGCCCCATGTATGCGAGTTTCCATGCCACCAGCGGTTGTTGCGGATAACGGTGTAAGTGCGATTGTCAAGGCGGGACCGTCGTCGCGCTTCATCCTGCGGGATGACCTCGCCGTGTTGGGATACTGTGTCCTGGCGATATCCCTTGCCGCTGTGTTGCTTCGTGACCCAATAGCGGTCCCGGCCCCATGAATTGAATGGCCCGTGGTCTCCGGTTTCAATCACCGTGTCAAAGACATCATTATGCTCCAAAAGATGGCCGCCCCAGCAGCCGTCATTGATGGTTATGCCGGAGCGGGGTACATGGTAAATCGTATTGTGGCTCAAAGTGATGTTTTCGGCCATGGAGATAAAGGCCCCGGCAGTTTGCTTGCCGGTGCGGCCGATGGCAAAGACCAAACAGCCATCCATCCGGCAGAAACGAGGGTAGTCAGTGCCACGCGGGCCGGCTGTCGTATCCATCTCGTCGTAGCGATAGCTGTTGTTGTAACCGATGGGATTACTGCGTGTGCATTCGTAATTGCCGACAAAACAGACGGCGCTCTCACCCAGACGCTCGAACCTGCTGTCGATCACTTTACTGTAGCGGTTGTAATTGTTGAAAAACACGCCGTTGCCGCCGGTCTGGTTGAAGAAGCAATCTCGCACAACGCAATGCTCCGTGCCATCTAAAAAGACAACGCCGGATCGGTGGATTGACCAGTCGCCGCGCAGCAGACCCTCGTAGTCTTCCATGAAAATCCGCCGGGCATGGCGGAATTGTATGCCCTTCAAAACGATGTGTTTTACCGGCGTGGATTCCTTTGCCTTGAAGTGAATAAGGTTCTTGAGATTCACTGCATAAAGCTTCGCATTATTGATGTTTGTTCCGGAAGGGGGGTATACGTATAGAATTTGATCTTCGCGATCCAAAAACCATTCGCCGGGATGGTCGAGTTCCTCGAATACGTTTTCGATCATCAAGGCATCCTGCCGTAGCTGCTGGTGGCGGTTTTGCTGCCAGCCTCCTTCCAGTTGCAGTTTTCCTTCTCGATATTCAGTAACTCGGTAGTGAACACTGCCCCAGCGGCTGCGATGTAAGGCATGTACAAAGCCTGTCTCAGGATGGGTATATCTGCTCGCACGCTGATTAACAGTATTCAGGTCGGTAGTTCCGTTAAAGACCGGAGCGGATTCATCACGGTTTGGAAAGCGTGCCATGTCCATCATCCGGTCGCCCATGAACAACTGATCAAACGCACAATCCGACACGATGCTCTGCGTTATCTTTGCTTTGAAAATGCCTTCTTGGTAAGGCTCGAATTGAAGGCCTCTGAGTTCGACGGCACCGGAGATGATGGCTTTCTCCTCATTTTCAGCCTGGTAAACAACCGGGAATTGTTCGCTGCCGGAGTCAACTGCCGTGAAGGTCAGTGTCTCCGGCAGGAAGTAATATCCGTCGGCCAGATGGACGGTAACCGACTCTTTTCCGGCAATGCCCGCTGTCCGGATCGCATCGCGGGCCCTGACGATAGTAGCAAAGGATTTGGTCCTTGAGCCAGGATTGCTGTCATTACCGGCGGGCGCGACGTAATAATCTTTGCCATAAAGAGTGCCAGACAAAATCAGTGTGCAGACTATGCGGAAGATAACGTTGAATTTCATTTTCATTCTCAACCTCTGATAATTTTTTATGACCTCGAAAACTTAACTGCCGAAATATTCATGTCGTGCTATTGTATCCTTGATGGTCGAAAATATAAGATGTTTTTATTTTTTTATAAAGGTGCGTGATAGAATTCAAGGTACTATAATTGGCGGATAATGTCGGTCAAAATAAAGGAGGTAAGATTATGTCTGAAAATATTATTCATCGGCGTGATTTCCTGGGGACAATGGGTAAAGTATCGCTGGGGACGTTGGCGGCCGGAAGTCTCTCAGTTCAATCGGTGGATGCTCAAGACAAGCGCAAGCAGGGCACATGGAAGCCTGTTTCCGAGCGAAAGGTGCGAGTTGGAATCGTCGGTTATGGCGTATGTCGTTTTGGGGCGGCCTTTGGTTTCCAGGACCACCCGAACGTTGAAGTTGTTGCTGTCAGTGATCTGATACCCGACCGGCGAGAAGGGCTGATGAAGGCCTGTCGGTGTGATAAGTCATACGAGTCGTTGGAAGCAATGGTGAAGGATCCAAAGATTGAGGCTGTGTTCGTTGCTACTGATGCGCCGAACCATGCGAGGCACTGCATTGAGGTGCTTAAGCACGGCAAGCATGTGATGACTGCTGTGCCGGCAGTGCTTGGATCGCTTGAAGATGCTGAGCGTCTTGTGGAGGCCGTCAAAAAGAGCGGTCTCAAATATATGATGGCCGAGACAAGCTGCTACCGGGCCGACTGTTACGGCATGCGACAGATCTACAACGCCGGGGGATTCGGCCGGCTCATCTACTCGGAGGGAGAGTATTATCACTACCGTTCAACACCCATTGACTCATACAAAGGCTGGCGGATTGGCATGCCGCCCCTGTGGTATCCAACACACTCAACGGCCTATTACGTGGGCGTTACCGGCAAAAGGTTTACCTCAGTATCCTGTGTCGGATTCAGCGCTGATTTTGACGCTTACAAGCCCGGAGCCAACAGGTACGATAACCGCTTCACCGACGAGGTCGCTCTATTCGAAACCAGTGAGGGCGGCTCATCTCGAATCCTTATGTGCAAAGGTATCCGGGACCTGACTGTCGAAAGGGGTCGTGTGTTTGGCGAGCGAGGATGGATGGACGGCACGGAATATCACGGCGCAATGAAAGAGCTTCCCGACGTTTCACGTCCGCCGCTTCCGCCGGGGATGCCGGCCGGCGGGCACGGTGGCTCCCACGGACCTTTAGCAAATGAATTTATCACATCAATACTCGAAGACCGCCAGCCGTTGGTTAATATCTACGAGGCCCTCGCGATGACGGTACCGGGTGTTGTCGCTCATCAGTCGGCGCTGAAGGACGGTGAGACACTCAAAATCCCACAGTACGGCTAAAGTTAGAGTCAACACTGAGACTGCAGCGTTACCATCGACTCGAGAGTTTCTTGAGCAACTCTACGGGTGTCGGGCCGTCATGAACGACGAGACGATAACGAAGATTAAGCGTCTTTCCCTTACTCACCTTCAGTGGCTCTGCAGCAACAATGCACGGATTCACCATCCAGACGTATCGCGGATTGTGCCAGGTCGCAGGAGGATTGTCCGGGTGGTCGATGACACCGACACCAATTGTTTTGCTATTGTTGAGCTTGATCGTGTAATCGTACCACTTCTCGGCCGGCCAGTTCAATTCCGGCACTGAATAATGAGGATCCGGCAGATTGACCTTTCCATTGGCAGTGGCATAATCGGAATCACCATCGTTCCTTGCGCGCACACAGAATCCACCGAAGGCCGTATGATCCAGGGTCAAATCGGCTGCCGGCTTGAGTTGATAATCAAGGTCGATGATGTAGACGCCATTCTGCTCTCTTACCGTTGCCAAAGTTACCTCAGTCATCATGGTTCTGCCTTTGATGATCCAGTCGTTTTGAATCTCCAGTTCGGCTTCTTCGGCATCCGCCCGGACCAGTTTGACATTGCGGTTTTGAATGACCCTGCCCTGCACAGGCGCGAATTCGCCCCAGCCCCAGAAGTCAGCCCGGTTTATGTTCCAGCCGTGCGTCGGGCCGGTCGGGCCGAACACCGAGAAGTCGGCTTTCTCTCGGAAGGTCATTGTGTGCCATGCGAGAAAGACGCCTCGGTGATGATGGTGATCGCCAGGGGCCAGATCCGTTAACCGCTGCCCGGAAGGTGTGTTGAGCGGATGAAAGCAGCAGACACTACTGGCCGCCAGGTTGGTTTTTTTGGGCTTCTTGGTCATGTAGCGAAACACGGTCTTTCCGTTCGGGGCCTTGAGAACAACTCCATGTTTGTCGGGCGCAAGGCTGTAACTGGCCTTGGTTTGTCCGGCAGCTTCAAGAGAACCCGCACAGCCCGAAACGACACTGGAGACCATTGCTACTGTCGTCAGCGTTATTAATATCTTTCGCATAGTGGACTACTCCTTTCGAACACACGTAGAATCATCCTTGTCGATTTCCATATTTAGAGACGCTTGATCCGTACATTGCGATACCAAACCGGTCGGCCATGGTCCTGCAAACCTATATGCCCGACTCGGGCGAAATCCTTTAAGGCGCGACCGAACTTATTTTTTGTGTCATCCGGATTCTTATGTGGCGTCGTCCATCGGTCCAAATTCATATCGATGATTTGCTCGTTATTCAGCACGACTTCAATTTTTCCACCTTTGCAGGTGACGGTACAATGGTTCCACTCGCCGGGTTTTTTAATCGCATTCTTCGTAGGTTCGAGGCAATCATATATTGCTCCCGCGGTACCATTTTTGCTGCGATTGCTTCTTCCGTACGAGTTGCATACCTGAATTTCGATACCAGTATAGACAGGATCCTTCAAGTTCGACGTACGGAAGAAGATGCCGCTGTTGGTCCCTTCGACCACTTTGAACTCCAGATCGAGAATGAAATCTCTGTAAGTGTCCTTCGTCCAGAGGTAGTCGAAGTTATGCTCTTGGCCGTCCATGTCGCGCCTGACGGTCAGCACATTGTCCTTTACGATCCATGCGTTGTCAGGTCCCGTTAGCCAGCCGTCAAGGTTTTCGCCGTTAAACAGTGTAACAAAATCCTGTGCGTTTGCCGCCGCACGCGGTTTGGTTTTCTCCAGTCGCTTTATCCAGATATTGCGAAACTGAATCAGGCTGGAAGCCGGGCCATGTTTGCCTGTTTTTTTGTCGATGCCTCCATGATGCTGCAAACCTATGGGACCTTCCTCTGCAATGTCGGGTATTTGGGCATTCTCGATCACAATCTTGCCGTTCAGCATTATCGTTACTCGGTCGCCTACCAAAGTGACATCCATCGAGTTCCACTGGCCCACTGGGTTATCGGCTCGTACTTTAGGTACCGCTGCGGCACGAAGTTCCGGCGCCAGTTTCTCATTGTTTCGTACCGACCATAGCTCTCCTGAGCCTATCGGCCAGCACCATAGGTTTGTCTGGCCTCCGGTCGTGCCGCGAAGGAGGATGCCGGAATCAGCATTCGGCGTCGGCGTCTTTATTTCGTTGCCATCGGCATCGGTCTTATTCGATCCGTCAGGCAGGATTGTAAGCATCGGATACAGGCCGGAGGTGCGTTTAAACCGCCATTCGACGTGCAGGGCGTAATCCCCGAAAGATTCCTCGGTCCAAAGACTCTTGTTTCCTTTGGCCTCAGACATTGCGTCGTAGTCAATCACGCCGTCAATTACTTTCCAATGACCGTTGTCGCCTTCCGGCACTTTCCAGCCCGTGAGATCCTTCGTATTGAACAAGACCTCGTATTGCGGCCACGTCCTCCACGTAGGATATGTCTCATGCGGCGGCAGCTTATGCGCATTGCGCGGCGTCGGCGGAAAGCCGCGGTTATAGAACACGTATAGACCGCCTTTTCCCGCGATGATCACATCTTGCCGACCGTCTTTGTCCATATCAGCGACATTGAGCTTCATCCCGACGCTCACTACATAATTTGGGGGCGGGTTGATTCCGCCCTCATCGGGGTAATACGGCAGATGGTTGAAGGACAGAACATGCCGCTCGAATTTTCCGCCGTCGATATCGTACCAGAAGGCATACAACGGCTCAAAAGCGCCGATATCGCTGCCGTGGTGGGCGAAAAGACGCTTGCCGGTGACCATATCCGCCTTGCCGTCCCCGTTCAGATCGCTCAGGGCCAGCGTGTGAAACTGGCTGAATTCGGTGTCGGCCCAGTGCGTTTTAAAGGTGCGCTTGCCACTGCCGTCAACGGTCTGCTGAAGCCACGCCAGGCCGTATGCGTGGGAAGAGCCAATGATGATATCGTTCGAGCCGTCTTCATCGACATCATGCACAAGGATCGGATGCGAAGCTCCACCTCCTCTGCCCTTGGCAGGCTCAAATCGATAGTCGGCATGAAACGTCCAGGGAGTATCGGTTGCGCGCCCGGGCTGCTCATACCAACCCACCGGTGTGACAATATCGATTCTGCCGTCGCCGTTGATATCGCCTAATCCGTTGCCGTGCATATCTCCTTGTGTACCTATAACATGTTCCACGAACCATGGATCTTTGTCGATGTGCTCAAGCCATGTCATGCCCTGGCCTTTTACCAGCGACCAGTGGTTGCACAGAATATCGTCATCGCCGTCGCCGTCAATGTCACCGTGGATGACCCCTTCCATATTGAGAGCGAAGTGAATTCTCCTGGATTTCCAGACGACGTTCTTCTTGCCCGGATTCTCATACCAGAACGCCCCCTTCATAAACATCCAGCCTGAGCTGACAATGTCCATTCGCCCATCGAAGTTTACGTCCATTGCAAACTCGCTGTTGTTGTCGGTTTCCGGACCGTTGGTCTCGGCCCCGTCGCGGAAGTTGGCGTGCTTGACCCATTCAGGTGCTTCATACCAGTTCCGGCCGGAGGCTATGTCGAGGTCGCCATCCCCGTCGACATCCAGGACCGAAGCGCATTCGCAAAACGGACCGAACCAGTATGTGTGATTGGCCGGGTCGTGAACGGGACCGTCAATCTTCACGGGAATGAAAATCGGTTCACCTGCCTGTAAGTTGGTAGATGTCACAATCAATAATCCGAGCAAAAAATATTTGAAAGTTTGCATAATCAAATCTCCTTAACATCGATCAAATTGAGGCTTATACAAATTCCTTTACATGTTGAAAAACAGGTAGGGTGGGGCTTGCCCCACCGTCATAACTGTAAGTTGAAACGTCACAAAGTCCATCCCGAACGGTAGTTCGGCGTTACGTACTCATTTGCCTTGTCGTTATTGGCAAACTTCATATTCTCGGCATCCCATTTAAGTTCCTTGTCCGTCCGAATTGCAATGTTGCCTAATAGCACGGCCTCGGTGATGATACCCGCCCAGTCGAAATTGCACCCTGCGGGCTCGCCGCCTCTAATGGCTTCGACCCATTCGCCCCAGGTTCCTGATCGGCGTTTGAGTGTCTTGGGCGGAAGCTTGTATGCCTTCATTTTCGATTCGGGGATGATCCTGTTATCCAATATAATTCCCTTGTCTCCGACATACATATTGCCTGAGGTGGGCAATTCCCTTCCGGATTCCAGTTCGGCAGGGCGGGGAGGCTTCAGACCGCCGTCATACCAGAACAGTCGCAGCGGCGGCATGCCCTCGCGGGCGGGAAAATCATAAGTCACAATCGATGCCAGAGGAGCGGTTTCATCGAAAACCTTGCTCGCGCTGGCACTGATACTCGTAGGATAACGCAGTTTCAGGGCCTTGAATACGTGATTGTAATGGTGACATCCCATATCGCCGAGGGCCCCGGTGCCGAAATCCCACCAGCCCCGGAAGTTCCACGGGTGGTACACGGCAGGGGGAGGTTTACTGCTTGCTTTTACCTGGCGCAATGCCAGGTCATCGTCGCGCCACTTGGCAACAAAGGGTCGCATCGGCGCCGGGCCAATCCACAGGTCCCAATCGAGGGTTGCGGGAATCTCATCCTGCCGGAGTGGACGGAGCATCCCCTGGGGCCATAAAGGCCGGTTCGACCAGACATGCGCCTCCTTTACGTCGCCGATGGCCCCGTCCCAGATCATTTCACAAAGCCGGCACGCCGCATCTGAAGTATTCGATGAGGCGGTCACCTGTGTGGCGACACCTGCCTTCTTCGCCGCCCTGACCAGAAAACGATTCTCATGAATCGTTCGCGTGAGCGGCTTGACACAAAGGACGTGTTTGCCTTTTCTCAGGGCTGCCAGGCTTATCACCGTATGGGTATGATCGGGTGTACCGCAATAGACGGCATCGATCTTGTCGTCCTCGGTATTCAGCATCTCTCGATAATCGCGATATACCTTGGCTTTCGGGAAACGGTCGTATGTATGCTTGGCGTAAACATCGTCAACGTCGCACAAAAAGGCAATTCGCGTGCCGGCTTGCTGACCTATGCTGGTGATTTGCCCGTGCCCGACACCGCCAATACCAATCCCTGCTACCTGAATCGTCTCACTGGGCGGTATGCGGCCGGCCCCGCCGAGAACGTGCCGGGGGACAATAGTTATGCCCGCCAGGACAGGTGCGGCAGTTCGGATAAAATCACGCCGGGAGAATCGATTGCTCTCTTTGTTTGTGTTGCTATTGTCAAACTTCATAACATTGCTCCTCTCTCATGCATCAATTTGTTAAACCTGCGATAGCGGCTCCGATAAGCGTTGCGTCTTCCACACGAACAAACTCAAAAAATCGCCCATGCTTGTTTTGTAGAAAGCTTCTCATGTAACTCTCGATTTTTTCCTTGAGCGATTTCAATTCATAGAATGTCGTACCCTCTGCGGTGATACAAACAGGCTCGCACGGGTCCGAGCCTTTATTTGTTTCGATAACGACCGATGATAACATCGCCGCAACCACCAGAGCGGCTCTTTCTATGAGGCCATCGAGCACGTACCATACCGCGGCACGGTCCTGATTGTTTCCTCTTGCACAACTCACAGCCAATGGGTTATCGCCCTTAGGATATTGCACGAAGCTGTTCACGTCTTTAGTCTGTAGTACCTCAGTTCTGAGCAATTCAGCGCTCACAGTTTTGGAGAAAAGACCCTGTTTGCTCGCTTCATGGAGAGCCTTCAGGCAAAGAGCACCCAGATAGGCCCCTGAGAACATCTTTTCGAAAGTATATTTGCTCGGATCGAGCGTGGACTCATCCAACTGCAGGTCTATGGCGCCACGTGGAGCTTTCCCGAACGAGCCGGACTCGACGTTTACAATCTGTTCTCTGTTGGGATCCAAATTGCTCGTTTTTGTGATATTGCGATTGGACTCGATATAACAACTATTCGATCCGGTGCCGAGAATGAATCCGATGTAGCTGGCGAAATCCCTTTTTCCGGAAGCAGACATTCCTGCGAGCAGAGTCGCCACGGTATCGTTGAGAATTACGATCCGCTTATCGCCTTTGTAACCTGCCGCTTTGATGGCAGTGACCAGATTCTGACCTATCAACTCGCCCACGACCTCTTTAGCCTTGACTTCCTTACAGAATCGAATCAGTCTGCCGTCCCTGTTGGGCAGTATGTCAGTCGGGTACGAAAAGCAAAAGCCGATTTTGTCGCTTGCATCCATGACGCCGGCCATATACTCGACAATGGTGGCAAAGAATTCCTCTTTACGGGCCTCTTTGTCCAGTCCCGGCATCGGTTTCTGAACGAAGTTCTCGATAACAGGTTTGCCCAATCGGTCAAAGTGCACGGTGGCGACGCGGAAGTTTGTGCCGCCGGCATCCAGGACGATGACACGCTCGCCTGCGGGGATGTCCCTGCCGACCTCGATATAGGTCGGGATCATCGCGAGCGAGCTGTCGCGGCCTGCCAGACCGCTGTGCATTTGATCGCTGAAGACATCGCAGAGCTTGTCCATGTCGATATCTTCATGGTACATCCCGTTATCTTTCAGAAAGTGCCGGACCTTGTCTCGTATTTCCTTCATGAGCGGACAACTCTATAAAGCCATGAACTGTTTGAGATACTCGCGGCTTTGCACCAATGATTTTTTCCTCACCTGTAGGGGACCTTCGTATGAGCGGTCCTCGACTTCGACGCAAGCCGCACCTTTGTATCCTATATCGGTAAGGGCCGAAAAGAATTTACCCCAGTCCACGTCTCCGAGCCCGGGGAGCTTGGGCCGATGGAAGGAAAGCGGTGTTGCCAGGATTCCCACGTCATTGAGCTTCTCGTGTAATACCTTGGCATCCTTGATGTGAACATGGAATATACGATTCTTGAATTCATAAATTGGCTTGATATAATCCATGAACTGCCACACGAGATGAGAAGGGTCGTAGTTCAAGCCGAAATTCGCAGACGGAATCTCCTTGAACATTCGTCGCCAAATGGCGGGCGATGACGCCAGGTTCTTGCCGCCGGGCCATTCGTCATTCGTAAAGAACATCGGACAGTTCTCGATGCCGATCTTTACGCCTCGTTTCTCGGCATGTTTGACGATAGAAGGCCAGACTTTCTTGAACCGCTTGAAATTGTCTTCAATGCTGCCGCAGTGGTCCCTGCCGATGAATGTGTTCACGTTCTTGAGGCCCAACCGATTCGCAGCGTCAATAACCTTCTTGAGGTGTGCGACATAACGGCCGGCATTCTTCTTATCGGCTTCAAGCGGATTGGGATAATACCCGAGGCCCGATATGGTGACGTTCTTTTGTTCGAGCAGGCTGTGGATTTCGCCTATCTTCTTCTTCGATAGGTCCCCCACGTCGATGTGCGTGACCCCGGCGTAGCGCCTCTCGGCCTTTCCCGCGGGCCAGCACATTATCTCGACACAAGAGTATCCCGTCTCGCCGGCAAAAGATATTACTTTCTCAAACGTTTGGTCCGCCAATATTGCACTTACAAAACCGAGCTTAATCATCTTCGCAACTCCTGTTATGAAACTTTAATCCATGCCTTGTCCTGATTGCTCTGCATGATCTTCTCACATAGAACAAGCTCACGCAGCCCGTCCCGGAAGGTCGGATAAGGGGCGGGCCCCGACTTTTCGCCGGATATACGGCCGTAAACTTCCTTGAACAGTTGTTTGAACGTGTCGGGGAATCCTTCGTTATGCCCGCCCGGATAATCTATCAGATCCATACATTCGGGGTAAACCAGCGACGGGTCCCTCATCATGATTTCATTGTTGCCGTCACGCCTGCCGATCCAGATTTGATTCGGCGCCTCGGATTCCCACGCGACAGCTTGCTTCGAACCGTCCATTTCGAAATAGAGCCTGTTCTTCCTTCCTGCGGCGACCTGGTTAACTGTCATCACCCCACGGCCCTCGTTTTCGAATCTAAAGAGGACCGTTGCATAATCTTCGGTGTTTATGGGCATGTCCTGGTAGTCTTCGGGTTTCAGGACCTTGCCGGCATAGGTCTCGACGGGCTTCAACGGTTTCTTCCTGATCTTGTGAAACGTCGCAAAATCGGCGCAGACTTCCACGATTTTAAGCCCCGTGACAAACTCGATCAGGTCCATCCAGTGAGAGCCGATATCGGCGATGGCTCTGGACTGCCCGGATTTCTCCGGTTCCAGTCGCCAGTTGTAGTCCGTCGGATGAAACAGCCAGTCCTGCAGATAAGAGCCCTGCACGGCAAAGACCTCGCCGACGTCACCTTTGTCAACCATCAATCGAAGCTGCCTCATAAGCGGGTAGTAGCGGATATTGAAGTTGACTGCATTGACCAGGCCCGTCTTTTCCGCCAGTTCGACGAGTTCCTCCGCCTCGGCCACGCTGATCGCAAGAGGTTTTTCGCAGATAACGTGTTTTCCGGCCTCCAGCGTAGCTTTGGCCATTTCGTAATGCAGGTAATTCGGCGAACAGATGTGAACGCTTTGAATACTGCCGTCCTTTAGAAGTTCTCTGTAGTCGCCGTAATGCCGGTCGATCCCGAGCATCTCGGCCTTTGATTTAGCAACATCGTCCGAGTATTCCGCCAGGGCGACAACGTCAATATTGCCCAGACGCCTGAGTGCCTCAATGTGCGCCGGACCAATGAACCCCGTGCCTATGACACCGACTCTGATTTTTTCCATGTCTCTGATTCCTAACATCCAATCCACTTTCAAACTGTCCCGTATAATCCACTCGTCGCCATTATTACAAATCTATGCCGGTCGGCAGGTTCGAAATCAGTTCGTTATTCGCATTAAGCCTGGCGCCTTGTTCGATGGCGAGCGCAACATTTGCTCCGTCCGTCACTGCTCCCCGCACGTTTCTGACGTTCTTGGAATCCCCGATCCTGACCACGGTAAGACCTGCCTCCAGAAGGCTGTCGTATATGCGGTCGTTAGGCTCGACCCCGGCAAGAACGAGGGTGTCTGCTTTCACTTCAGATCGCTCGAACGTATTACTGACCACGATAACCGTGCCGTCTTTCTTGATTTCCAGGACCGACGAGCTGGGGACAATCCGGACAGCGTTTTTGTAAGTCTTGCTCTTTAGGCCTTCGCCGTTGCCGCAGGCAAAGCGTTTCAGCATCACATCCCGATGGCACGGCTCCATCCACTCGGCAAAGTCGCGGTTCTCAGTGACAATCGTGACCTTCCTGCCGTCACAACCGAGTTTTTCAGCAGCGTCGGCGGCACCAAAATGGTCGCCCCAAATCAGTACGTTCCGGCCACATTCGACCGGCTTTGCTTTACCTTTTGGATAGTACTCACATTTCGTACTCTTACAGCGCAGAACATCTTCAAACGTAACAACAAAAGGCAAGTCGATTCCGGGAATGTCCGGCTTTACAACTCTGCCTCCCGCGGCAAGCAAAACAACGTCGAATGCTTTCAGGTCTGCAACTTTCGGCTCTGTATTATATTTCACTACGACACCGAGCTTCTTGATCTGCTGCCGGAGCCAGTCGGCGTACCATCGCATTTTGTTCTTGCCCGGCACAGTGCAGCAATACAGAATCGCACCGCCCAACTCGCCGCTTCTCTCAAACATCATGACTTTGTGTCCGCGCAATGCCGATATGCGGGCCGCTTCCATTCCCGCAGGCCCACCGCCTACGACTGCAACTTTGCACGCTTTGCCGGCGGGCTGCAGATGAATGAACCGTTCATCACCGATAGCCGGATTAATCGCACATCGCATGTCACGCTTAATCATCAGCGATTCCTGCCAGCAGCCGACAAGGCAGGAAATACAGCGTCGGATTTCTTGCTTCTTACCGGCCCGGGCTTTGTTCGCCCAGTACGGATCGGCAATCAACTGCCGGGACATTCCGACCATATCGGTTTTGCCCTCAGCCACTATCTTCTCACAGTAATCCGGGTTCCTCAAAGAATGGCTCGTTATGACAGGTATCTTGACGTGCTTCTTGACCTCCTCGGCCGTGTAAGTATTCCAGCCTTCGGGATAATACATCGGGTCCATAACCGTTCCGGGCGATTCGAATATCCCCGCGGTGATATCGACGTAGGCCAGACCCATTTCTTCCATGAGCTTCGCCACCCTGACGGTTTCATCGAGTCTTCGCCCGCCTTCTATCCATTCATCGCCCGAATAGCGAATGCCCAGAGGATAATCCTTGCCGCATTTCATTTGAATCCGGGTAACAATCTCCATCGTGAAGCGCATCCTGCCCATGAAACTGCCGCCGAAACGGTCGTTTCGTTTGTTCACGAACGGACTCATGAATTGCGCAATCAGGTAGCCGTGGGCGGCGTGAAGCTCCACCGAATCAAAACCCGCCTGCTGCACCCGCCAGGCGGCTTCGCCGAACTTCTCGATCAGGTCGTATATCTCCTCGCTTGTCATGGCGCGTATCGATTTGCCCTGGGCGATGTTCTCGGCATATATGACCTCGTGACCGGCAGAGCCCGGAACATCCAGCACGTGGTCGCTGGCGGACATCAGGTTCTTACGGGGCCACGCCGCCTGCCGGCCGGGATGCTGAATCTGCACGGCGCATTTCGCCCCGTGACGATGCATCGCCTCGGCAAGGTGGGCGAGCCCCGGAATCAAAGGATCTTCGTCCGCGGCGAGACAAGTCACGGTCGGCCTTCCCGTCAGCTTATCGGGCGTGGTCGCGCCGACAATGATGAACCCGCACCCTCCCTTTGCGATCTCTTCGTGATATGTCACCACTCGTGGATTGACAGAGCCGTCCGCATTGGCCGAGCTTATGTCCGTCGGCACCATAGCGATTCGGTTCGAAACTGTCATATTGCCGATCTGAATCGGACTGAATAATGCTGGGTAATGCTTATTCTTCATGATTTGATCCCTCTTTATGCTCGAAATTCTCTAATTCTCCAATTAATCATTAATCATTAATCATTAATCATTCATCATTTGGCCATCCTGTCTTCTGTCTCCTGTCTCCTGACTTCTATTTCCTGACTTCTGGCTCCTGTCTCCTGTATTCTGTCTTTGATAACATTCCTCCATAATCGTTTCCGTCCGGGTCGCCCCGAATCTCGTACAGCCAATTTCCCTGACCTTCAAAGCCGCATCGAGGTCCCGCACACCGCCGGCGGCCTTTACCTGCACCTTCTCGGATACATTGTCTCGCATAAGCCGCAGATCTTCCAGCGTTGCGCCGCCGCCTGCGAAACCGGTCGACGTCTTGACAAAGTCAACTCCGGCGTCTTCCGCGAGCCGGCAAGCTTTTATTTTCTGCTCGTCCGTAAGGTAGAAATTCTCGAAGATGACCTTCACCGGCACATTGTGGCCGTGCGCAACTTCAACGACCGCCTCGATGTCCTTTTTGACGTAATCGTAGTCGCCGCTCAACAGTTTGCCGATATTAAGCACCATATCCAGCTCGACCGCACCGTCTTTAATGGCCTGCTCGGCCTCGAACTTCTTCGTCTCGGTCGTATTGTAGCCGTGCGGGAAACCGATAACAGTCGTCGCCTTGACATCCGATCCGGCTAAAAGTTTCGCGACCAGAGCCACTTCGCAGGGCCTACAGCAAACGGTCGCCACATCATACTTGACGGCAGTCTCACAACCTTTGCGAATATCGTCCTCGGTCAGTTCCGGCCGCAGCAGCGAATGGTCGATCATCTTTGCAATATCATGACAAGTGTAATCCATAAATACCTCCTGAGCATTCCGGCCGAATTCCCCGAATCTGCCGGCGCTTTGATTAACAATAAAAATTCATATTTGTTTCTCCGGCTGCACTACCTGGCCTGGTCCGGCTGCGAAAAGAGAATATATTATATCCAACCCCGCGCCAAGACCAAATATTTTGGCTTTTCGACATCCGTCATCGACATACGACATACGATATAAATTTCCTTGCTTGACCCCCCCCCCGTCATATGTGGCTTGCACTCAGGCACGGATCAGTTACAATATCGTAAATCTTGTCGAACCTTTTGCGGTGTTGTGGCTTGCAC
>JBARRE010000731.1:0-2587 GCA_049644065.1 Sedimentisphaerales bacterium
GGTCTGCCGGACCAGGCTGCGGCAATAGAAGATGCTTTGCTTAGACCCATAGACTCAAGGCCCCTGCGAGACCTAGTAAAACAATCGGACACTGTCGGCATCGTCATCAACGACCTCACTCGCCCGATGCCTTACAAAATAATTTTACCGATTCTGCTCCGGGAGCTTGGCAGTATACCCGACGAGCAGATACTGCTGTTCAATGCCACCGGTACCCATAGACACAATACGGATACTGAGCTTACGGAGATGCTGGGAGAGGAAATCTTTAGCAGATATCGGATTATCCAGAATGATGCCGGTGATCGCCCTTCACACAAATTCGCCGGGACTACCGTCAGTGGAAATGAAATATGGCTTCATAAGGCGTACCTGGACTGTGACACCCGAATTCTGACCGGTTTCATAGAGCCGCATTTCTTCGCCGGTTTTTCCGGCGGCGGCAAAGCCGTTATGCCCGGGCTGGCCTTATTGGATACCATACTTGCAAACCATAGCGTGAACAACATAGACAACCCGAAGGCAACATGGGGGGTAACTTGCGGCAACCCGATATGGGAGGAGATACAACAGGCCGCATCACTGGCCCCGCCGAGTTTTCTATTAAACCTGGCGCTCAATAAGGACAAGAAGATTACAGCCGTCTTTGCGGGCGACTTTCACAAAGCATACGAGCGAGGTTGTGACTATGTAAAGAAAAATGTAATGGTCGCCGTAAAGAAACCGTACGACATCGTTATCACCAGCAATTCAGGATATCCGCTGGATATGAATCTATACCAGGCCGTCAAAGGTATGAGCGTTGCCGCCCGTCTCGTCGCCAGGGACGGCAGCATTGTGGTCGCGGCCGACTGCAGGGATGGTATCCCGACCCATGGAGAGTATGGCAGGTTGCTATGTGAAGCCGGGAGCCATGACTCTCTCCTGAAACAAATCCATGAAAAGGACTTTGTAAAACAGGATATGTGGCAGGCACAAATCCACTGCATGACTTGTCAGAAGGCGGATGTGTACTTCCACAGCCGTAATCTCAGCGATGAGCAAATTAAGCGTGCTTTTCTCAAACCGTGCTCAAGCGTTGAAGACACCATCGAAGAGCTTCTGCAAAAATACGGAAGAGATGCTTCGGTTTGTGTTCTGCCTGAAGGCCCTCAGACAATTCCCTATATCTCGGGACAGTCTCGCATGAGATGATATATCATGGCACGAACTAAGTTTTCGGCTGAATTTCAGCCATGCATAGTTGACAGGTATCAGCCACATTATTACACTTTTCAATACTCCTGGGCGGCCGGAAACGACCGCTCAATTGTTCAGGAAGTTTGCTTTGATGTCACGTTATACATAGAGTGTTTAGGTGGTCTTATGGCCAAAATTGTAAATCGCCGTGGATTCATAAAAAGGTCTTTAGCAGCCTCCGCCGGCCTAACATTGGCGGCAAGTCATAAGAAGCCGGCCCTTGCAGCCAGACCTGCCGATCAGAGCACCAATTTCGATATGCCGATGGGTAAGATCAGGCATGTCGAGATCAGCCGTCTGATTTGCGGCGGCAATCTAATCATCGGCAGCGCACATGACCGTGATTTGATTTACGTCGCTTCGTTGATGAGGCACTACTTCACCGACAGGAAGATAATCGAGACGTGGCAGATATGCGAAGAATGCGGCATTAACACGATGATAGGGCCTGTCAACAGTCCCTACGCATTTGGTGAGGACCCAACCATTCGGTTGTATAACCGTTACCGTAAGGAATGGGGCGGACAGATTCAGTGGATTGCTCAGACATATCCAAAAACTTATGACCTTACCGACTCGATTCAAACGGCCATTGATAACGGTGCCGTCGGCGCCTTTGTGCATGGCGGCATAGGTGACAATTGGGTCCGGAATAACCGCGTGGACCTGTTGGCCAAAACCTTTGAGTTCATCAAAAAAAACGGACTGATTGCCGGCTGTGCCTGCCATTCCCTTGAAGTGCCGAGGGCCCTCGAAAAGGCGGGGGTCGATGTTGACTTCTATATGAAAACGCTGCATAGTGACGACTACTGGTCGGCAACTCCGAAAGCCGAGCGTCCCGAGCGGGGTCTGCCGTCTCACGACAACATGTGGTGTACTAAGCCTGAGAAAACAATCGAGTTCATGAGAGGCGTCAGCAAGCCGTGGATTGCCTTTAAGGTTTTAGCCGCCGGTGCCATACAACCGCAAAAGGGCTTTAAATTTGCGTTTGAAAACGGAGCGGATTTCGCCAATGTCGGCATGTTCGACTTCCAGGTTCGCCAGGACGCAATTATTACACGTGACATCATTGATGAGATTAAGCGCAAGGGTCGCCCCCGGCCATGGATGGAATGAAACATTGAATCCTCTATGGAGCCAGACCTGTCAAATCTATAGTTTGATTTGATTGGCTTTGTTTGGCTTTGAATTGCCTTTGTTTTTTCAAATTAGCCACGAATCAACTTGGCGCGGCCTCGGGCTTCGCCTATCGGCCGCAACCAAAAAGAGGTTCTTCCGTATAATGCGCGAGTGCATTCGATGTTCGGGACGACCGAGAAAAATCGTTCGGGGCCCCAGAGGCGAAAAT
>JBARRE010000732.1:0-9980 GCA_049644065.1 Sedimentisphaerales bacterium
GAGGCTGTTGAGGGATTCTGCCGGTACGCCGAGTTCGTCGTGCGGCATTTCGGCAACGACGTCCGACTGTACGAGATATGGAACGAATGGGATATTGGCATCGGCCTGAGGAGTCCCTACAACGTGGGCGGCTCTCCAGAAGACTACGTCAAGCTGCTCAAGGCGGTCTATCCGCGCATTAAATCCACCGACCCGGACGTCACCGTCATTGGCGGGGCATCGACCAGCGGCGGCGTCAAAAAAGGCTGGCTCGAAAATATTATTCAGCTCGGGGCACTCGACTATTGCGATGCCGTGTCGATTCACAGCTATAATTACAGCAGTAAATTCCCCGAACGTTCGC
Source organism: Sedimentisphaerales bacterium (assembly GCA_049644065.1). Classification (GTDB taxonomy): domain Bacteria; phylum Planctomycetota; class Phycisphaerae; order Sedimentisphaerales; family Anaerobacaceae; genus JAFGPJ01. The sequence continues at coordinate 344 of JBARRE010000732.1, forward strand.
CGGAAGCGTGCTCGGACTGGATGACGGACGTTCAGAAAATGCTCCGCAAGTATAACGACGATGTCGATGTTCCGTTCTATGTCACGGAGATGGGCTGGCCTACGCACATCGGCAGTGCCGGTACCGAGCCTGAATTGTCCGCTTCGTATCTGGCCCGGCTGTATCTGCTCGCTCGCACCTCAGCTTCTTTCCGGGGCTTGTGGTGGTATGACTTTCAGGATGATGGCTGGAAGCCCGATCACAATGAGAACAATTTCGGCATCGTTCGTCCTGACCTGACTGCCAAGCTGGCGTATTATGTTTTAAGTGACATTTCCGGCCTGACAGCCGGTGGTGAATATATCGACCGTATGAAAACAGAGGACGATAATCTCCGTGTCCTTCGGTTCAGGCATAAAGGGCATGATTTCTGGGCCTTATGGTCTGCCGACGATACGAGCCGACAGGTAATTTTGCAGACGCCGAAGCCCTCCGGTTATGTGACTATTCATCAGTTAGGGCATAAGCCGTACCGAAGTGATTGGGATTTCCGCGACTGGGTCGGCCGCAGAGGTGAGTTTGTTCCGAACAGGCTCTCGGTCGTCGTCGGTTCCCGGCCGTTTCTGATAAGCGGTGATTTGATAGATGTCTCGGTGATAGAAACGGTTCCAAGGTAGAAGGATGTGAATATGGTTAACTGCACGCGCCGAAGCTTTCTGATGGCTGTGGGTCTTGGAACGGCAGCCCTGGGGATGCCTTCATCAATCTTTGCCGCCGACAAAAGCAAATCGAACGTTTTGTTTATAGCCGTGGACGACCTGCGCCCGCAGCTCGGTTGCTACGGCCATAAACAGATGATCTCGCCCAACATCGACCGGCTCGCTTCGGACGGCGTGACTTTTCTTCGCTCTTATTGCCAGGTTCCCGTTTGCGGGGCATCTCGCGCCAGCCTTTTAACAGGGGTAAGGCCGACTAAAAACAGGTTTCTTGGTTACAATACATGGGCCGAGAAGGACCTGCCGGGAGCACTTGCTCTTCCGAAACATTTCAGGCTTAACGGATACCACACGATATCGAACGGTAAAATCTTTCACCATTTGACCGATTGTAAGGATAGCTGGAGCGAAAATGCCTGGCGGCCGAAAGGTAACTGGCGAAATTATATGCTGGATGAGAACCGCAAGCTGAATAGCCAAAAGCCGAAACTCGCCGGGCCTGCTTACGAGAATGCGGACGTCCCCGACAACGCCTACTTCGATGGGATGATTGCGGACAAGGGGATTTCCGACCTTCGCCGCCTGAAGGATGAGGATAAACCGTTCTTTCTCGCGCTGGGTTTCTTGAAGCCCCATTTGCCTTTTAACGCCCCGAAGAAATATTGGGATATCTACGAGAGGCACCAAATCGATCTTGCCGACAATCCCTTCAGGCCGAAAGGCGCTCCCGATGCAGCCCTGCATAACTGGGGTGAATTGCGGCAATATCACGGCATTCCTCCGAAAGGTCCGCTGTCCGACGAGCTTGCCCGGACACTTGTTCACGGCTATTATGCCTCGGTAGCTTACACGGATGCGCAGATAGGCAGAGTATTAGCCGAGCTTGACCGATTGGGGCTGCGGGATAACACAGTTGTAATCCTCTGGGGCGATCACGGCTGGAATCTGGGCGAGCACGGCCTGTGGTGCAAGCACTGTAATTTTGAGACTTCCCTGCATTCGCCGCTGATTGTCCGCGGGCCCGGGATCCAGGCCGGCATGAAAATAAATGCCCTGACGGAGTACCTGGATATTTATCCATCTCTTTGCGAGTTATGCGGTCTGCCGCTGCCGGGCCACCTGCAGGGCAGGAGTTTTGTGCCGCTTCTTAAAGACCCGAACCTGCCCTGGAAGGAGGCGGTGTTCAGCAGGTATTTTCGCGGCGATTCGGTCAAGACGGACCAATACCGCTACACGGAGTGGCGACGGAAGAACGGCGATATTTACGCCCGAATGCTGTACGATCACAAGGTCGATTTGGTGGAGAATGTGAATATTTCCGAACTGCCCGGGAATAAAGAATTGGTAAACAAGCTAAGCAATATGCTTCAGGGACTCAGAGAATAATGCAGCCTTTTACACTTTTAATAAAGCCGTCCGGCTCGGATTGCAATATTGACTGCAAATACTGTTTTTACAAGTGCAGGGCGCCGGAAGTCGGCCGGGGCAGGCAGCGCATGAGCGACGAGGTGCTGGAGAGACTTGTCAAAGACTACATGGAGCTTCGCTTTCCGCTGGCCGGCTTTGCGTGGCAGGGGGGCGAGCCGACGCTGATGGGGCTGGACTTCTACAAAAAGGTGGTCGAGCTGCAAAAACAATACGGCGTCTCCGGCCAGGAAGTTGGTAACTCAATACAAACCAACGCAATCCTGCTCAATGACGAATGGTGCCGGTTCCTGCGCGATAACAAAGTTCTTGTCGGCGTCAGTATCGACGGGCCGAAAGAGTATCACGACCACTATCGCCTCGACCATTCCGGTGCAGGGACATTCGACAAGGTTATGCGGGCGATAGAAAACTGCAAGCGGTACAATGTCGAGTATAACACTTTGACCCTGCTGAACGCCAGGAACGCGGACCATCCGGACGAGGTGTTTGATTTTCTTATCGGGCTGGGCGTCAAGTTTGTGCAGTTCATCCCCTGCGTGGAAGTGGACCCGGCGACGGGTGAGATTGCGGACTTTTCGATTACGCCGAAAAAGTACGGCGAATTTTTGTGCAGGCTCTTCGACCGCTGGTGCGAGCATGGGCCTCGAAACCTGAGCATCCGCGACTTCGATTCGGTGCTGTCATATTATGTCACGGGCCGGCACTCGATCTGCACATTCGACAGGCAGTGTAGTCAGTATATCGTGATCGAGCATACCGGCGATGCCTTCTGCTGCGACTTTTTCGTCGAGCCGAAATGGCGGCTGGGCAATATCTTCGAGACGCCGATAGAAAAACTCGCCGCAAGCAGCAAAAAGCGAACTTTTGCCCGGGCCAAGAGAAACCTCTGCAACAAGTGCCTTGTCTGCCGGCACCTGGCCGTCTGCCGGGGCGGCTGTATGAAGGACAGGGCTCCGTTCGATAAAGAAAACTATGGCAGGGAAAGTTATTTCTGCGAGGCCTACAAGCTGTTCTTCGATCATGCGATACCGAAGTTTATGCAGATTGCCGCCGAGATTAACGCCGAATCGGCTATCAAGACTCAACCGTCTATCCGTCATAGATCTTAGGGAATTTTGTTGAATTGTGAGTCTTAGCAGTATAACCTATGCGTGTTCAAAGGCACGTGTAGTTCTGTTAGCCAAGGAGACTGAGAATGAAGAAAGCCTTATCATTTCTGTTGGTTTGCCTGGTTGCAGTAGGATTGTTTGCTCAGCAGGGAGACAACAGTCAGCAAAAGGTGCTCGCCTTTACTCACGTCACGGTAATAGATACAACCGGCGCGCCAGCCAAGCCCGGCATGACGGTGGTGATAAAGGGCGACCGTATCGCGGCGCTTGGCAAAACCGCCAACCTCGACGTGCCTCAGGATGCGTACGTTGTGGATGCAACGGGCAAGTTTCTCATACCCGGTCTCTGGGACATGCACATCCACCCGCTTAATAAAAAGGACTACCTTGCCCTCTTCATCGCCAACGGAGTAACAGGCGTGCGTGTGATGCGGGGGGAACCGGTGCATCACAAGTGGCGTAGAGAGATTTCGGCGGGGAAACTAATAGGGCCCCGGATGGTCATCGCAAGCCCATTTATTGATGGGCCCGACCCTATTTTTAGTGGCAGCATTATCGTCAGCAACGAAGACGAAGGGCGCCGGGCTGTCAGGAAGGTCAAAAAGGAGGGCGCAGATCTTGTAAAGGTCTTCAATGATATACCGCCAGACGCCTATTTTGCTATTGCCGATGAGGCAAAGAAACAGGGAATCCCCTTTGCCGGACATGTGCCCTACTTGGTGAGCGCGGCTGAGGCCTCCGACGCCGGGCAACAGAGTATTGAACACTGTTACTTCGTTTTGATGGCATGCTCAAGTAGAAGCGAAGAAGAACTTAAAAAGAAACTTAAAGAAACCTTGGTTACACGCCCGGGGAGCTTGCCCCACGTGCGCGCCCGCGCGAAGCTATGGTCGGATACCTATAGCGAGACAAAGGCGGCAGAGCTCTTCGCTCGTTTCGTAAAGAACAGCACATGGGTATGCCCAACGCTCATGTTAGGCCACAGCCTGTCGTTTCGCGATGAGGAGTACTTAGCGAATGATCCCCGACTCAAATACATGCCGCTATCCATCAAGGATAGTTGGAAGGACGATGTTTACGTTGCCTGGGCAACTGGAGAAGGGCGGGCTGACAATAAGAAATTATGTGAGAAGCGTCTGGCGATTGTCGGCGCGATGAAGCGTGAGGGTGTGGGGCTACTCGCCGGGATGGATACGACATATATGGCTTATTGCTTTCCCGGATTCGGCCTGCACGATGAATTGGCGCTGTTCGTTCAGGCTGGGCTTTCGCCTATGGAAGCCTTGCGGACTGCAACATACAATCCGGCGAAGTTTTTTGGTAAGCTGGATTCTATGGGGACTATTGAACAGGGCAAGATAGCCGACCTGGTCTTGCTTGAAGCCAACCCGCTTCAAGACATCAGCAACACACAAAAAATCGCTGCTGTCGTGGTTGGCGGTAAGTTCTATCAAAAAGCAGCGCTACAGAAAATGCTCGCACAGGTTGAGGCCACGGCTAAGAAGGCCGAGAAGGAATAGAATTAGAAAGGATAAATTATGAAATCGATTAAACGCAGAACATTTCTAAGCCGTTCGGTCGCAGCGACCGCGGCTCTTGGGCTTGGTTCTCTATCATCTACGACGCAGACTTTTGCCGGACAAAGCGATGCAGAGTCGCGTCGCCCCAATCCCATCGCCGTCTCGACGTATTCCTTCTGGCGCTTCAAGAAAAACTTGAAGCTTCCGATTGAAACCTGTATCGACGAAGCGGCACGGATGGGTTTCGACGGCGTGGATCTTCTGCTTATTCAGATGGAAAGTGAGGAAAACAGTTATCTGCAAAAAATCAAACGTCACGCTCTTATCAACGGCCTGGACCTTTGCTGCATGTCCACCCACCAGGGTTATGTATCCCCCGACAAAGCTAAACGCCAAAAGAACATCGACCTGACAATCAAACAGATCGAAATTGCATATCGTCTGGGCGTCCCGATTGTCCGCATCAACACGGGCCGGTGGGGTACAAGCGGAAACTTCGACGATCTGATGGCTAATCGCGGCATAGAGCCGGCCTTGCCGGGCTACACAGAAGAAGACGGCTTCAAGTGGGTCATCGACAGTATCGACAAATGCCTGCCCAAAGCCGAAGAGTGCGGCGTGATCCTCGGACTGGAAAACCACTGGGGCCTGGCTCGAACGCCCGAAGGATTATTGAGAATAGCCAATGCAATTGACTCGCCCTGGCTGGAGGTCCTGCTCGATACGGGCAACTTTCTCGAAGATCCTTACGACAAACTCGAAATGTGCGCTCCACAAACAGTTTTCATGCAGGCCAAGACCTACTATGGCGGCGGACTTTGGTACACTCTTGATCTGGATTACCCGCGCATCGCCCGGATCATGCAAAAGCACAATTTCCGCGGCTACGTCTCGCTCGAATTCGAAGGAAACGAAGACTACAAAACAGCGATTCCCAAGAGCCTGGCCCTGTTGCGAAAGGCGTTCAGTTAGTATAATTTATGATTGACTGATCTCTTTAAGCCATTGTTCGTGCAAACCGGTCAGCCGTTTGACTATTTCTGGGTGTGTTTCAGCCAGATTCTTTGTTTCGGTGACGTCCTCGGCCATGTTGCTCAGGAAGTCATCAACTTTTGGTATCTTTCGGCCTTTGTAATCCGTTGCCGGGCCGTTGTGGACCAGCTTCCAGTCGCCCTGGCGGATTGCCCAGTGCTTGCCGGTTTCCCAATGAAGAATATCGTGCGGCGACGGGGCATTCTCAGATTCAATTACCCGGACGATGCTCTTGCCGTCAATTTTGACGTCGGGAAGTTTGACGTTGGAATATTCCGCGATGGTCGGCATCCAGTCGATGCTCGCGGCCATCTGGTTGCGGACGGCATTTTGAGGTATGCGGCCGGGCCAGGAGACGATGCATGGTACGCGAAGACCTCCTTCCCAGAGTGTGAACTTATGGCCGCGGTAGTCGCCGGAGTTACCGCCGCCCCCGAAGGTCCGCTGCTCGACGGAATGGCCGTGGTCACTGAGCCAGATAATCAGGGTATTTTCACGTAAGCCGGATTTGTTTAGGTGCCGGACGACTTCGCCGACCATTTCATCCATTGTGGAAACGAACGCGGCATACATTTTTCGCGGCGCATCGAGGTGCTCATATTTTTTTCGCCACTTTTCTTTTCCCTGCAGTGGGTAGTGCGGCATATTTATTGCCCAGTATAGAAAGAAAGGTTCGTCTTTGTGCCCGTCAATGAATGTCTTGCATTCGTCGACCATGAGATCGCCGAAGAATTCGCCATCTTCCCAGATTTCTGTGCCGTTGCGCCACAGGTCGTGCCGGTTGGGGCCTTGCCAGTAGAAAAAGTGCGAGTAGTTGTCGATGCACCCGCCCATGTGCCCGAATGAATAATCGTAGCCCTGCCCGTTAGGCATGGTCTCGGGCGTATAGCCCAAGTGCCATTTGCCGACATGGCCTGTTGCGTAGCCTGCCGATTTCATCATCTCGGCGATGGTGACCTGCTCGGCGGGCATGCCGGGGCGACCTTTATCCGATGGGGCGTTGTTCAAAAGTCCGGCGCAGCGGGGATAACGCCCTGTCATTAATGCCGCACGAGAGGGAGAGCAAACCGGCGCGCCGACGTAAAATTGGGTGAATCGTGTTCCTTCGGCGGCGAGTCGGTCAAGGTTTGCCGTATAAAGGTCTTTTGCGCCGTAGCAGTTGACGTCTATCGAGCCCTGGTCGTCGGTGAAAATCAGCACGACGTTGGGTTTGCGAGCGGCCTGCCGCCTGCCGAATATCGCTTGCGGCATCATTAGCGAGCCGGCCGTAAGGCCCAGCACTTTTAGAAAATCCCTTCTGGTTTGTTCGCCCATATTCCTGCTCCCTTTATCTCAGTAGTCCTTAAAACTTCTCATCCATTGCGGCCAATCGGTCGTACGGGCGCCGCCGGCTTTCGTCCAAATTCCGGTCTTATTGTAGTTGCGGTGCCACTTCAAAGTCCACAGCTCTTTGAGACCTAATTTTCTGACAGAAAAATCCAGAAAGACGCTGTTCATCGCCGCGGCGTGCCGGTTGAGACAAAAACGCCTCATGTTATTGTCTCTCCAATCGCCGGTACCGCTGGCAGTATGGCCTTCGTATTCCGGAGGGTAGTCGATATCAAGCGGCCCGGCACCGTACCAGGAGCAATCGAGAAACAGCGGAATTTGATTTGTGCTCCTGACATTGTAGCCTCTGTAGTAATTTTCGCTGGGCTGATCTTCTGTTCTGTTGTAGATCCAGCGGTTGATGCCGTAGCTGCCATAGTCAATTTGCATTACATAGTCGTCATCGAGGGATTCTCCTCCCCATGTGCCGTATGTGCCGCCGTTTCTTTCGGGATTCGCCGCCTCCGGGCAGCAGGAGCTCAGCATGCGGTCTCTGTGCTGGTCCTGCAATAACCACCTCCATTTGCCGCTGCTGTCGCCGTAAGCGAAATAGCCGTCATTATCCTCCATGTAAATCGAAAAAATGGTGCCCCATTGTCGCAGATTTGCCTGGCAGGCAACGGACCTTGCCTGTATCTTCACCCGATGCAGGGCCGGCATCAATATCGACAGCAGCAGGGCGATAATGGCAATGACTACCAATAACTCTATTAATGTGAATCCCGATTGGAAGCTATCGTTTTTCTGATTGGGAATTATACTTTCCAATGTAGCGGATGATTTTTGTGTACGCATAGTGCTGTAAATTCTTTGTGTCAAGTTGTCTCAATAATCCTTAAAATTCCTCATCCATTGCGGCCAGTCGCTGGGCCGGACGCCGCCGGCCTTCGTGTAGGGGCCTTCCGTATCGAAGCTACGATGCCACTGGAGTGTCCACAGCTCTTTAAGTCCAATCTTTCTCACGGACCAATCCATAAAAAGACCGTTTATACTGCCATTATGTCGGTTAATGCAGAAATGTTTTGTTTCACTGCCTACTGCCCAAATGTCACCGTCATATACTGGAGGTGAATCCGTATGCCTTGGCCATGAATCATACCACGTGGAATCTAAAAATACTGGTATGTTATTCTTACCTTCAATTTCCGAGACATTCTTCCAATGCTGCTCACCGCCCTCGGTTTTATCATTAGTCCACGAGTTTATGCCATAGCTTCCGACAACATTTTGTGAGCCCCCTTCTGGAAGGTCAACGTCCGTAAACCAGGCGGCAAACACACCCGTCAAGCTACTTGTTTTTGTAGCTTCCGGGCAGAGCAACAGTGCCCAATTGTCCTTGTAGTATGGCCGCAAAGCATTCATCCACAAACCTACTTCCCCCTCATCCCAACCTTTGTTGAAATGGCCGTCATTGTCGTTCATGAACATTTCAAACATCGTGCCCCATTGGCACAGGTTTGAAAGACAGACCATCTCTTTGGCTCTTCTGCGGCCGCCACTGCCGATGGCACCGATGTTTAGTAGCATGAAAAAAGCACAACCCAGAACAAAAATGATTTCTATTTTTGTAAATTTGTTTTTATCTTTCATGATTTTATTGCTCCTTGCTTAGCCAATAATCTGTTCAATTCAGCCAATAAGCTGCCAACAGTGTCAGGTCGGTGAAATTAATAGTACCATCTGAGTTTAAGTCTGCGGGCCAGTATAGATCAGGTATCTGGTCTTCGGAGCACTCCGGCGTGATAGCATATACCTTGTTATTCTCATACGTAACCAGCATTGAATTGTCCTTCGAATCGGCAACTATCAATAAATTGTCCGCTATGACGGGGAAGTTCAGCCATGAATCGCTCTGGAACCGGGCAATTTCCTCGCCATTGGGATTTAGCACATAGAGGTTGCCATCGTCACAGGCGGCGTAAATATTGCCGTTATTGCCAACAGTCAAAGTGAATCCACCCATATCTCCCAGCCGAGTCACCCATTGAATTTTGCCGGTTGTTTCGACTGCTCTTAAGTACGGATCATCAAAGCTTACGTAAATTGTGCCTTCCGAACCTAATACCGGCTCGGACCAGCCATCTGCATCTCTATACTCCCGTGCATAGTTAGGATCGAACCAGCCGCTTCCCGGGTCTGCCAAATCTACCGACCAGATAATGCTGCCGTTTTGGGGTTCGATTGCATAAAGGTTCGTGTCGTATAGCAATGTCTGGTATATTGTGCCGTCATTCGCGATAACAGGTGAGGCGAAGGGCCAGCCGAATTCTGTTGGTCCTTCAGGATAGTCGGGATAGATCGGAAATTCAAAGTTGCATGTCCACTTCAAAGAGCCGTCGTTCGGATCAAGTGCATACAAATTAGGGTCGTATAATCCGGCGATATAGACGGTTTCGTCGGCGCCTATTGCCGGCGAGGCGAAAATGGAGCCTCTCAGCACCTCACCCGGCCCCTTTGTTACAAAGCTCCATAACTCACTGCCATC
>JBARRE010000733.1:0-11361 GCA_049644065.1 Sedimentisphaerales bacterium
TTAACGTCGGGCTGGAGATTGATTTGACAGGCCAGGTTTGCGCCGATTCGTTAGGCTATAAATTCTACAGCGGCATCGGCGGACAGATCGATTTCATCCGCGGCTCGGCGCGCAGCAGGGGGGGCAAAGCGATAATTGCGATGCCGTCGACTGCGAAAAACGAGGAGGTTTCCAGGATTGTGCCGCACCTGACCGAAGGCGCCGGGGTGGTCACGACGCGAGGGGACGTCCACTATGTCGTGACCGAATACGGAATCGCCTACCTGCACGGCAAGAGTATCAGAGAGAGGGTTATGGACCTTATCCATATAGCGCATCCGAAATTCAGACAAGGGCTCATCCAGGCGGCGAAGGCTCAAAACTATCTCTACGAAGACCAGATCGAATTATCCTGGGAGCAGGCTGCGTATCCGGAAGAGCTGGAAAAGTATGACACGTTACGGGATAGCACGCAAATATTCTTCAGGCCGATTAAGCCCACCGACGAGCCGTCCCTATCTGAGATGATGTACTCATTGAGCGAGAAATCCGTCCAGACGCGCTATATGGCCCGTACAATGTCGTTCCCTCATCGGGACATGCAGCGGGTTACTAATATCGACTATCGGCAGGATATCGCCATTGTGGCTGTTGTACCCGGCGTTTCGGGCGAGGAAATCGTTGCCATCGCCCAGTATTTTCTCGATCCGAAAACCAATGGTGCTGAGGTGGCCTTTCTGGTGCAGGATGAATGGCAGCGAAAAGGTATAGGCACCTTATTGCTGGACTACATCGCCCAAATCGCCAGGCAGCGGGGCGTAAAGCAGTTTTGGGCAAAGGTATTGCCGACGAACGAGGCGATGCTTTCCATTTTTCATAACTCCGGCTACAAGATAAACACCAAATTTGATGGCTATGCCTATGACATTACTTACGATTTGACTAAAAGCGAATAATCAGGAATGACTTTGAAGACCATGAACTCTGTTTTTGTATATTCTTCGGAATTTGAGAAGTATCATTATCCTTCTGAACATCCCTTTCATACTATCCGGGCCAAAAGGGTCCGGGACATTGTAAGCCCAATGGGATTGCTTTCAGGCAGTGGCCGTAGTGAGGTCGCGCCGGTTGCCGCCGAGAGAATGGTGCTCAAAAAATTTCACTCGGCCCGATACCTGCACGCGTTGAAAACCTCAGCAGGGGGACGTTGGAGTGTTGAGGCGCTCGAGATGGGAATTGGCAGCCAGGATTGCCCGATCTTTAAGGGATTGTATGAGTATTCGGTTTTAGCCACCGGAGGCACGCTGACTGCGGCTAAGATGATTCTATCGGGCGAGGCTGATATAGCGTTTAATCCGTCAGGCGGATATCATCATGCAGGCCCTGAGCTTGCAGCCGGTTTTTGCTACATCAATGATGTGGCGCTGGCCTGTATTGTGCTGGCGGAGCAGGAAAAACGGGTCTTATATCTTGATGTGGACGTTCATCACGGCGACGGCGTTGCTCAGGCCTTCTATGACCGTTCGGACGTGCTGACGATATCGCTTCATCAGAATCCCAAAACGCTCTTTCCCGGGACAGGATTCGAGAATGAAATCGGAACGGGCGAGGGAAAAGGCTACTGCGTGAATGTTCCTCTTCCCGTGGGCACTTATGACCAGGCGTATATGATGGCATTTGAAGCTATCGCTCTTCCATTGATTACGGCTTATAACCCGGATGTGATTGTTTTTGAGTTGGGTGCTGATGCCCTCGCGGGCGATCCTCTCGCACATTTGCAACTGACAAATAATACTTATGCCGAGATAATCAATCACCTGATGGGCTTCAACAAGCCGATTCTCGCGACCGGCGGCGGGGGATACAATGTTGAGAACACGGTACGAGCCTGGGCTTTGGCCTGGAGCATCTTCTGCGGCGCCGACCAGGGCGATGACATCCAACACGCCGTCGGCGGCGTTCTTCTTGAAAGCACCGAATGGCAGGGGGGGCTGAGAGACAGAGAACTGGCTGTAAGCGATTCCCAGCGTGAAACTGTAATGCCGGCATTAGAAGCAACAATTGAAAAAATCAAGACAACGATATTTCCAATTCACGGGATTTAGCACGCAGCACGCTGAACGCCGAACACAGAACGACATATCATATCGTAATTTTGCCGCTTTTTCCTGCTTTGCTGATTGGCACTATTATGATACAATATTCATGTATTACTCGTTGTGAAGGAGCCTAAAGTGCCTGAAATATGCAGATTTTTCGGCATTATAATTCGGATGTTTTTTGATGATCATGAGCCTCCGCATATTCATGTCGAATATCAAGGCTACAAGGCCGTTTTTGATCTTAAAGGAAATATCACAAGGGGTGATCTCCAATCACGAACGGCTCTTAAACTTGTCCGCGAATGGATAGATCTAAGATCCAACGAGCTTCAAGAGGATTGGGAACTCGCACAGGCTGGAAAAGAACTTAAAAAAATATCACCACTGGATTGAGGTATAACATGTGGAATCTTAACGAAGTAAAGAGCATTCAATACAAATCAGATTACTGCTATATGATTGTTTTTGACGATGACACTAACGGAGTGATTGATTTTAAGGAGTATTTAACAAAAGGACCTGTATTTGCTCCTTTGAAGGATTTGAACTTTTTCAAAAAGGCAAGGATTGAGGGCGGTACTATTGCCTGGCCAAATGGAGCTGATATTGCTCCCGAGACTTTATACGAGAAATGCCAACAAACGGCTCCAGTGAGACGCCGCTGACGCGGAAGACTTGGGGTCAGAGCTTGATTAGTGCTTTATCACAGATGAGTTAAGGGATTGTCATTCCTGCGGAAGCAGGAATCCAGATGTCTCGATAGCCCACAACTTTTAGTACGTCAATAGTTTTTGCCGCTTTTTTCTTGCTTTGCCTGACAGATTCGCTTAAAATCATGCTTAGCGTTTGTTTGCGGAAAGAGTATGACGTCGAGAAAATGTTAGCGATGTTTTACTGTTAATATCACCTTTGGAGTGTTATCGAGAAAACCATGTAATAACTTGTTATGCTTGAGAGGAATAGACTCTCAGGAAAGGAGGCACACTTACGGGACATGGTGCTTTCAAGCGCAGGGACAAAATAGCAGAAACCACACAAGGCAAAGGAGAAACATAATGAGCGAGAAAAAGATACTGACTACGGCGGCCGGGATTCCGGTTCCGGACAACCAGACATCACTGACCGCAGGTGAACGTGGCCCCACACTTATGCAGGATCATTACCTGCTGGAGAAACTGGCTCACTTCAACCGGGAGCGTATTCCCGAACGTGTGGTACACGCCAAGGCGGCAGGTGCGCATGGCACCTTCACAGTCATGCACGACATTACACAGTACACAAAGGCCAAACTGTTCTCCGAGATCGGAAAGAGGACGGAGATGTTCGGCCGGTTCTCGACTGTGGCAGGAGAAAAGGGCTCGGCAGACACGGTCCGTGATGTCCGCGGCTTTGCCCTTAAGTTCTACACGGAGCAAGGCAATTGGGACATGGTGGGGAACAACACGCCGACGTTCTTCATACGAGACGCCATTAAATTTCCCGACTTTATCCACACTCAGAAGCGTGATCCCCAGACAAATGCCAAACGGGACTTTGCACAGTGGGACTTCTGGTCGCAAGTGCCCGAGGCACTTCACCAGGTAACGATTCTGTTCTCAGAGCGCGGGATTCCCAAGGGTATTCCATACATGAACGGATACGGTAGCCACACGTACAGCTTCATCAATGCAAAGAACGAACGATTTTGGGTCAAATTTCATTTCAAGACCCAGCAGGGTATCCAATGTATGCCTCCCGAGGAGGCCGATCGACTTGCTACGGAAAATCCCGACTATCATACCGTGCAGTTGTTCGAGGCGATCAAGCGTGGAGAATACCCGAAGTGGACGTTCTACGTGCAGGTCATGCCCGAGAAAGAAGCGGAGACGTATCGGTGGAATCCGTTCGACCTTACAAAGGTCTGGCCGCATGCGGACTATCCTCTGATTGAGGCGGGCGTAATGGAGCTGAACCGCAATCCGACCAACTACTTCGCCGAGGTCGAACAATCAGCATTCTCACCGGCGAATGTCGTGCCTGGGATATCGTTTTCCCCCTGCAAGATGCTGCAGGCACGCATCTTCTCCTATGCAGACGCTCATCGGTATCGCCTTGGCGTTAACTACGAGCGACTGCCGATCAACTGCCCTCATGCAACCAAGGTGCAGAATACGTACCAGCGGGACGGTGCCATGCGCTTCGACGACAATGGTGGTCCTGATCCAAACTACGAGCCAAACAGCATGGGCGGTCCCACTGCTGATCCTGCATATGCGGAGCCCCCCCTGAAGATTTCCGGGGACGCAGATCGCTACGAACAGAAGCGCGGTGTTGATGATGATTACGTTCAGCCCGGCAATCTCTACAGATTGATGTCGTCTGAGCAACAGAAAGCCCTGGCCGAGAATATTGCCGGGAGCCTCGGGAAGGTTCCGAAAAATCTTCAGGAGAAGATGGTTGCCCATTTCAGCAAGGCAGACCCGGCATACGGTGAAGATGTTGCCAAAGCACTGGGTCTGATGTGAGATAGAGAAAGCATAACAAAGCCATGGACTGCGACGAGGAATAGCTCGCCATTCCTCACGCGTCATGGCTGACATTAGCCTACAGTATTCCCCTGGAAGGTGTTGGCGTATCATAGCATAAATTCGATAATCCGCCCGGTGGTTGCCTATGTGTTATGTCAATACGTGGGGACAAGGAAGAGCTAAGAACTTAGTTCCTTAAGATTAATCCCTGTATTCCTACCTGTACCCTACCTCTTAAGTTTTCTTAAACGTGCCGTCGAGCTCGCTTTCTATTTCTCTTGTATGGTTGGTTCGGATGTTGCAACGGGCTCGCTATAAGCGCTGCGAGAATACAGGCGATACCCTCGATAAGAGCAACCATAGAAGCGATCAAAAGGAACATCTTCCCAATTCGTGAGCTTTGATTGCCGGCAAGGTAAAAAAGAATGGCCCGAGACTTCAAGTGCTCGGGCCATTTATATTATCACAAGCGCATATTACTTATTTATTCATGCTCATGTTCGTGTGCATGTTCAATAGTGTGGTGCGGGGGTTTTAGGAAAAATACGGTTATTGCCGCAAGAACCAACAATGCCGAAGCTCCATAGTAGGCGATGTCAAACGTTTTGTGTATGTCGTACATTTTGCCCGCCAACAAGGCCAGCAGGAAACCGCCGGCTCCCCAGGCTGTAAATACCAGGCCGTAATTCATGCCGAAATTTTTCAGGCCGTAAAAGTCTTTCGTAATGGATGGGAAAAGCGACAGATTTGCTCCGTAGTTCGCCCCGATTAACATGGAAATTATCACCATTGCGGGAATCTTACCAAGGGCATTGTCGCCCGTTGCTCTTGAAATGAGGAGTATCAAAACAGCCTGGGCCACAAAGCACAGAAACATCGTCGCTTTTCGGCCGATTTTGTCGCTGAGCATTCCAGCAATGATGCGCCCGCCCCCGTTGCCGACAGCGAGGACCGCCACGAGCACAAAGCCCAGCTCGATACCTACCTGCAGCTTGGCTATTGCGGCGAGCTTGGAAATGATCATCAAACCCGCGCCGGCGCCACAGGCATACATGAACCAGAGTATATAAAACTGAACGGTTGTAAGCATTTCTCTTGGGAGGAATTCCTCTTTTTTGTCGCCGATGCCCAGCTTTTTCGCCGGTTCAGCTCCCGGGGGAACGTAGCCTTTGGGCGGGGGTTTCAATATTTGTGCAAGAGTCACAACAACGGCTAAAAATAAGATGCCCAATAGCAGTACCGCCGTCTTAAAACCAAAAGCGGCTATCAGGCCTGTTGTAAGCGGTGCCGCATATACCGAAGCCAATCCGAAACCTGAGACTACTATTCCCGCGATCTGGCCTGTTTTTGCCGCTGCGAACCATTTTACTGCCGGCGGTGTGGCTGAAGCATAGCCAAAACCAAGCCCGGCCCCTGCAAGAACACCAAAACCAAGTATATAGCCGAGCGGTGAGGTTGTGAAGCTCGCGATGATCATTCCGGCACCGACCAGAATCCCGCCTATTGTTGCAACCAGACGCGGGCTAAGCTTGTCCTGCATTCTTCCTGCCGGGACCATCACTAATGAGAAAATCAGGCAGGCAATAGCATACGGCATAGATTTGTCTGATTGTGTCCAGCCCCATTCTTCCGGGATACCTTTGCTGATAACACTCCAGGTATATAGAATACCAAGTGCCAGGTTAATACCCATCCCTGCAAAGGCAACTCGCCAGCCATGATTTTCGACTTCTGCCGGCAGCGTAGTAGATTCCTCAGCCATAATTACAAACCTTTCATTTGAAAATGGGCCGAATGTACATGGTTATGCACATCCAGCCCAACCATATATTAAATTAATTTGATTCTTTTACTGTCCGAGTTACTTATTTATCCTCGGCCTTTGATCAGGGCCTCGACTACACTCGGATCTGCAAGCGTTGTAATATCACCGAGATTGTCCGTAATCTTCTCGGCGATTTTACGCAGGATGCGTCGCATAATCTTGCCGGAACGCGTCTTCGGAAGTGCCGGTGCGAACTGAATCGCTTCAGGTGCTGCGATCGGACCAATCTCCTTTCGCACATGCAATATAAGCTCCTTCTTCAGCTCGTCAGTTTCCTCGACACCGTCGATAAGTGTTACGAAGGCATATAAACCCTGCCCCTTGATTTCGTGGGGGACAGGCGTAACTGCGGCTTCGGCAACTTTTTCGTGGCTGACGAGGGCGCTTTCGACCTCGGCAGTGCCTATGCGGTGGCCGGAAACATTCACGACGTCGTCGATTCTGCCCATGAGCCAGTAATCACCATCCGGGTCAACTCGGCAGCCGTCGCCGGCAAAGTAGATATCGTCATACATGGTGAAGTACGTATCCACAAACCTGTCATGGTCGCCCCACATTGTTCGCATCATACCGGGCCAAGGTTTACGGATGCACAGCTTGCCGCCTTCGTTTGTATCGCATTGGCTTCCGTCGTCGCGCAAAACGACCGCATCAACGCCGAAGAAAGGTTGGCTTGCACTGCCCGGTTTCAGGGTATGGGCTCCCGGCGTGGGTGTAATCATAAATCCGCCGGTCTCCGTCTGCCACCATGTATCGACGATTGGGCACTTCTTTCGGCCGATTTTTTCATAATACCACATCCACGCTTCCGGATTGATCGGCTCGCCTACGGTTCCGAGAATCCTCATCGTGTCCAGTTCGTATTTCGCGGGCCATTCGTCGCCGAGACGCATCAGTGCCCGGATGGCTGTCGGTGCCGTATAGAAAATTGTAACGCCGAACTTATCGCAAATATGCCAGAATCGACCGGCGTCCGGGTAGGTGGGAACGCCTTCAAACATCAGCGATGTGCTGCCGTTTGCAAGCGGGCCATAGACAATATAGCTGTGCCCCGTGACCCAGCCGATATCGGCGGTGCACCAGTAAATATCGTCGTCGTGAACATTGAAGATGATTTTATGGGTAAGCGAGATATGCAGCAAATACCCACCTGTTGTGTGGACTACACCCTTGGGTTTGCCTGTCGAGCCGGATGTGTAGAGGATGAATAACGGGTCCTCAGCATTCATCGGTACGGCTTCGCATTCTTCAGATGCACCAGCCATCTCATCGTGATACCATACGTCTCTGCCGTCTTTCATACCACAAGGCTCATCATTGACTTTAATGACTACAACATTTTCAATTGTAGGTGTCTTTTCCAATGCAATGTCGGAAATATCCTTTAGTTTGATGTGTTTTCCGGCACGCAGTGAAACATTGGATGTAATCAGCATTTTGCAGTCGGAGTCGTTGACGCGGCCCTCGATTGCATCTGCGCTGAAACCGCCGAAGATGATCGAATGAATCGCGCCGATGCGGGCACATGCCAGCATTACAATTGGGAGTTCCGGGACCATTGGCATATAAATCGCCACACGGTCTCCTTTTGTTATCCCCTTTGACTTCAAGACGTTAGCAAACTTACAGACTTCCTTGTGAAGCTGTTCGTAGGTGAATTTTTTAACAGCGTCTTCCGCCTCACCCTGCCACAACAGTGCGGTTTTCTTTGCGGTCGGCGTTCCGAGATGGCGATCCAGGCAATTGTATGAGACGTTCAGTTGGCCGTCTTCGAACCAAGTATGCTCGATCTTACGGCCCTTCGTATCCCATGTGTAATCCAGAGCCTTTGTCGGCTCCTTGTCCCAGTGGAGGCTCTTTGCCTGCTCAAGCCAAAAGTTATCGGAGTCGTTGATCGACCTGTCCCACATCTGTTGAAACTGCTCCATGCTGTTGACATAAGCATTGGCTTTAATTTGCTCTGGTGGCGGAAATGTCCGCCCCTCGCTCATTAAAGAGTCAATTGCTTTTTGTTGTCCCATGGATTCTCCTTTGTTAAATTTAATATTATTGTGCGTTAGTTGCTTTTTACGCTATTTAGCGCATTATTTATACACCAACCAATTTATATGCCTATTTGTAACAGATATATCCTCACAATTGTCTTGATTTTAGATAGGATTAGAATAGAAATCTAACTGAATCTCCTTAACATGTCAACCTTTTAAAAAGTTACCTTTCAGAATTTGTAAATAAGGGCTGTTTGTAATCGCAGACTATCGGCGTCGCCGGGTCCACGGTATTCAGTCCGCCAATGTGAGATCTCGAAGCCGAAATCCGTTTGCTCATTCATCGAACAAATCACGTTTGCGAAAACAGACCGATTCAAAGTTCGGCCTCCTGGATTGACATTACCGCGGTTCACATCGTCCATCGCAACACCTACATTGAACTGCTTTTTATCCCACGGACCCAGACCTGCGGCAATCCAGCCGCCTTTGCTGCCAATCTCTTCGTATTGATTCAATCCGGATATAGTAACGCCCTGGCCGATCCCGCCCAGATAGGCGTTCAGGTTTTCACCGGTGAACAATTCGGCCTTGATTTGTACCTTACTGCAGATCGGTTGAGTGTAATCCAGGTTCAAAGACCATGTCGTGAATTCTTTATCCCGACCGTTGACTGCAATATCATACTCTTCCTTGCCCAAGTGCCCAGACAGACCTATTGTAGCTTCTTGTGCTCCTAACATGGGAAGTGTCATGCTTGCTCTGCCCTGGAAAGTGGGGATACCGGCATCTTCACCTGAATCGGTCCCGGTGATCGAATTTTGTCCGATTGTTCTGGCTAAGGCACCTTCAAGCTTTAGAAATCCGCCCGCCTCGAAGCCTAATTCTTTGGTCAGCCTCATCTGAGGACGCCGATATCCAATATTCCCGGTCCACCAGCAGACGCTGTAGTTTACCGTGGAAGGCAATAGTGGACTGATCACGTCCGATGTCTGGCCGGCGATAATATTGAACCGATCCTCGGGCCAATCCAGCTTCATATAGGCGTGCCGCATCATCAGATGTGCTTTGTTTTCTGCCGGTCCGCCACCATAGAAGTCCACCTCGACTCGTCCGCTGGTGTTCATGGTTTCTCCGTTCGGCCCGTTGATTTTCATCCCGAATCGGCTCTGGTTGGCTGTCATGTTAAACTGGTCATCGTCATCGTTAGGACTTTCCGATTCAACCCACTGTGCATAATTTCCGTTTTCTATCCGCGAAGTGTCATAGGCGGCGTCGAATTTCAGATATCCGTACAACTGGATATCCAGGCTCGACATAACCGGCTTTGGCGCCTGTGCTGCAGTTTCCGGGATGACAATTTTTTTGATTTCTTCCAGATCTTTATCAAGTTTCTCGACTTTCTGCCTTAGTTCAGCATTCTCCCTGGCCAGATCATCACTATCGGCCGCCGAAGAGATTGCCCCGACGCTTATCAACAGCATCAGACTTAACAAAGCTTGTAGACTTCTCATTGTGCATTCCTTTCTGTTAAAAATCTGTATTTGTATTCGAAGGATTTTAAAAAGAACTTGGTATTATACGAAAGTATCGAACGAGGTAAACAATATTCCCTAATTATTTTAGGGGATTCCGCGTCCGGCCCCACTTCACCCCCCAATTCGCATGTTTTTTTCAGCTATGGCTACTTGCTTACATCGATTCCTGCGGCCCGCCTAGCGGATTCAACGGTATTGTAGAGTAGCATGGTTATTGTCATAGGACCAACACCGCCGGGGACAGGGGTGATTAACGATGCCTTCTCCTTGACCGCTTCGAAATCCACGTCGCCGACGAGGCGATAGCCTCTTTTCTTTGTAGCATCTTCGACGCGATTTACTCCCACGTCAATTACTACCACGCCTTCTTTGACCATATCTGCAGTAACGGTATTGGGCCGACCGGCGGCGGCGATGAGAATATCCGCTCGTTTCGTGTGATAGCTAAGGTCCTTAGTGCGGGTATGGCAAACAGTTACAGTGGCATTTCCTGTGGGATTTTTCTGGATGAGCATGTTCGCCAGGGGCTTGCCTACTATGTTGCTTCGTCCGACGATTACCGCCTCGGCGCCTTTAATAGTAACACCGCTACGCATCAATAGTTGAAGAATACCGTGCGGCGTGCAGGGCAAAAATGCCTTTTCGCCCACAACCATTTTGCCCACGTTCACGGGATGAAACCCATCAACATCTTTGGCGGGGTCAATTGCCAGCAGAATTTCCGCTTCGTTGAGACCTTTGGGTAAAGGCAGTTGAACCAAAATACCGTTGATTTTCGGGTCGTTGTTCAGTTTCTCGACCAGCGCCATCAACTCGGCTTGCGAAGTATCAGCGTCCAGGCGGTTATCGTCGGAAAAAATCCCCATATCTTCGCAGGCACGTTCTTTGGCCGTCACATAAGACTTCGAAGCCGGGTCTTCACCCACCAAAACAACTGCCAATCCCGGTACAATGCCTTTTTCTTTCAATTTGGCTACTTCAACTTTTAATTCCGCACGCATATCCGCCGCTACTTGTTTTCCATCTATAATTTGTGCTGTCATCGGCTACTCCTAATTAAAAAAGATTTTCGATTTTCGATTTACGATTTTCGATTTGAACTTGTCTAACGACTGTTAAGAATCGGCAATCGGCAACCGAAAATTGGCAATGTTCTTAGAACAGGCCCTGTACTTTTCCAGTTTCCACGTCCACGTCTATACGTCGGAACGCAGGATCGGAAGCGGTTCCGGGCATCAGTTTGATCGTTCCGGCGACCGGGACAATAAAGCCGGCGCCTTTGTACACGAGAATGTCGCAAATCGGAAGCTGCCAGCCGCGCGGTCTGTTCTTAAGGTCGGGATCGTGCGACAGACTCAGGTGCGTTTTGACCATACAGGTTCCCAGCGTCTTGCTCACCGGATCGGCCTCCAACGCTTTGGC
>JBARRE010000734.1:0-4653 GCA_049644065.1 Sedimentisphaerales bacterium
CATCTCATCCAGTAATTTTTATTGACGGGAGGATAGGGGATTTGGTATAAATGGAATAAGTAAAGCCTGTGGATTTTCTATCCTTCCGGCTGGTCAAATATACATTGTAATCGGTGTTTTGCGTTAAAAACATTGAAAAGTAAATTTAAGACCGCTGGGGTAATGTGCCCCGGAGTGAAATTTTTTACCTTAAATTGCTTGTGATTTGCTTTCTTTAAAGAAAGGAGGTGGTATCAACTCGTTAATAAATGTCCCGATTAAGCGTTTGATGGGACTTATTTAAGGTAAAAATTATTTTGGTCATTTTAAAACTCTCATTGAAGGAGGACTACTACTATGTGTAGGAAACTGATCTTTGTAATTACTTTGTTTTTGGTATTGGGCATGGTTTCGACAAACGTAGCCCATGCCGGCAAGGCCAAACTTATCGGCTGGTGGAAGTTTGACGAAGGCACAGGCACCATTGCCTCTGACTCGTCCGGCCTGGGAAATGATGGCACACTTGGCGGTAACCCGACGTGGATCGCCGGGAGGTTCGGCAGCGCGCTGGATTTGGACGGGACCGGTGATTATGTCGCCATTGACGGCATAGTCGATGACCTCACAAGCGACGATATTACGATTAATGTGTGGGTTAAAACCTCTACCAACGAGGAAGGGAACGTGTTTGCATCTAATAGTGGCGGCAGTCACGTTTTGCAGTTCGGCGTCGATAATGGAACCATATGGGTGGACGACGGCCCCGACTACGAGTTCGATCCTTCCATCAACGACAACCAGTGGCATATGATAACATTTACCAGAGAAGATGGAATCGGACGTTTATACACTGACGGTGTCGAGGTAGGCATGATTTCAAGCACCGCTTCTGTGCTGAATGAAACACGGTGGTCGATCGGACAGGAATGGGATAGCAGCGATTCGAGCAGCCCGAGCGACGAATACGATGGCGCAGTTGACGATGCCCGCTTCTATGACGGCGTTCTGTCGGCAGAGCATATATTGGGCCTGTTTAACGGTATCGAACCGGTATTCATCGATGCCACGGACCCCGAACCGGCCGATGGTTCCATTTATCCGGATACATGGGCGAGCCTCGCCTGGGAGCCGGGAGATACTGCGGCCTCGCACGATGTCTATCTGGGCGAGAATTTTGCCGATGTGAACGATGGCACAGGCGACACGTTCCGAGGCAATCAGGTCGCGGAGTTTTATATTATCGGTTTCTTTGGAGTTCCATATCCGGATGGTCTTGTTCCGGGCACCACTTACTACTGGAGAATCGATGAGATTGAGGCCGACGGCACAACGAAACACAAGGGCGATGTCTGGAGCTTTACAGTTCCATCCAAAACCGCCTACAATCCCTTACCATCTGATGGCATGAAATTTCAGGCCCCGGATGCGACCATGAGTTGGGCAACGGGATTTGGTGCGAAAGTGCACTATGTGTACTTCGGCACAACTTTCGATGAAGTCAATGATGCCGCCGGGGCTACCCCACAGGCGGCAACAACCTACGATCCCGGCCCTCTTGTGGAAAACGCGACTTACTATTGGCGGGTCGATGAGTTTGACGGCTTAGCCACGTATAAGGGTGACGTTTGGAGTTTCAAGACAAGGCCCGTAATCACGATCACGGATCCCGATCTTATCGGCTGGTGGAAGTTCGACGAAGGTTTCGGCGACACCGCTCTTGACTGGTCGGGATATGAGAATCACGCCACATTTGGCGGCGATCCGCAGTGGGTAGAAGGGATCATGGATGGCGCGCTGGATTTGGACGGCATGGGTGATTATGTCTCAATTGACGGTGTAGTCGATGACCTGACAAGCAACGATTTTACCCTCAGTGCATGGGTCAGAACCACCCAGACAGGCGAGGGGAACGTGTTTGCATCTAATGATAGTAGTAGTGGTCACGTTCTTCTGTTTGGCGTTGATAATGGGAATATATATGTGGATGACGGCCCCTCGACAGACTGGCCCCCTGCTGTCAATGACGACCAGTGGCATATGATAACGTTCGTCAAGGACGGATCGAGAATTACTATGTACACCGATGCGGTTCAGGTTGGCACACTTTCAACCAACATCGATGTTACTACGGAAACACGCTGGTCAATAGGGCAGGAATGGGACAGCTCTACACCGAGCGATTTCTATGTCGGCATGGTGGATGATGTCCGCTTCTACAATAAACCATTAACACAAGCCGAGGTGGCGGAACTTACCAGAGGCGACCCGCTGGCTGCGTGGAACCCGAATCCGGGTAACAACGCAACGGTGGATGTTGAAGGAGCGAAGCAACCCCTGAACTGGTCGCCTGGAGATCAGGCATCTGGGCATGATGTGTACTTCGGCATGGATCTGGCCGCTGTGGAGAACGCCGATAACTCCGATACTACGGGCGTCTATCGAGGCCAACAGGCCGGAACCAGCTATAGTACCACGGAAAGTCTTGACTGGGGAACCGGGCCTTATTACTGGCGGATCGATGAGATCAACGCAGACACGACTATCACCATGGGCGGTGTCTGGAGCTTTATGGTAGCCGACCATCTTATCGTGGAAGACTTCGAGAGCTACGACGCGGAAGAAAACCAGCTATGGTTTTCCTGGCATGATGGCCTTGGCTATGGCGCCCCGGGTGTTCCGCCTTACTTTGCCGGTAACGGAACCGGAGCCGCCGTAGGCGACGAAAACACCAGTTCGTATACCGAACAAACTATTGTTCATGGTGGCGGCAAGTCGATGCCTATATCCTACGACAATAATAAGCAGGGCTTCGCCAGGTATTCAGAGACAGAGTTTACTTTAACCGCCCCGCGTGACTGGACGAATTACGATGTCGGTGAATTGTCTATCTGGTTCAGAGGTTATCCGGCCTCTGTCGGCAGCTTCGTTGAGGGCCCGGTCGGCACTTACACGATGACCGCCTCAGGCGTGGATATCTGGGACCAGGCCGATGAGTTCCATTTCGGATACAAGATGCTCACCGGCGCCGGCTCGATTATCGCCAGGGTCGAGAGCGTCGATAACACCGACGTCTGGGCCAAGGCCGGCGTGATGATCCGCGAGTCGCTGGAACCCGGTTCGAAATACGCCTTTGCTTGTATTACACCGGCCAGCGGGGTTTCCTTCCAATATCGCCTCGACACGGATATTGACGCTGCCAGCACGACCGAGGCCGATATTACCGCCCCTTATTGGGTCAAATTGGAACGCAGCATCTCAGGCAACTTTACTGGTTCCATTTCAACCAACGGTACGACATGGGTACCCGTAGCGAGTTCTATACCGCAGAACATTTCGATGAATGCGAATGTCTACGTTGGATTAGCTCTGACCAGTCATAACGATGCTTTGACTTGCACAGCTAAATTCTCCAACGTCCAGATCGTTGGTACGGTAGGTCCGATGTGGACAAACCAGGATATCGGCATAGCCACCAACGCTGCAGAGCCTCTTTATGTGGCTATTTCCAACACATCCGGCACGGCTGCCGTTGTAGTCCATGATGATCCCGCCGCATCTCAGATCGCCACCTGGACGGAATGGGTCATTCCGCTGCAGGCCTTTGCAGATCAGGGCATCAACCTGACCAATGTCGACAGGATAGCAATTGGCATCGGGACCAAAGGCAATATGACAGTGCTTGGCGGTGCAGGCAAGATGTTCATCGACGATATTGGTTTGTATCGAACCAGAACTGCTCCGTAATGAATGTACACGCTGCTTCCGGTTTATGCCGGGACAAGTGAACTTCTTCGAAAGCAGTTGCTGGAAGAACATTAGGTTTAGTATTAGTATGGGGCCTATACCGATCAACTCGGTATAGGCCCCTTTTGTGATTATTCATCAACATGTCGCCCCCCAGTGTCCTGTTGGTTATTCGGCCTCAAATATGGCCTTGATTTCATCCAATGAGACCATGCCGGTACTGCCCAACTTGATTTTGCCGCCGGAATCAATGAAGAAACTGCTCGGGATGGCTCTTATAGTATTGTATGGGGCCGGCAAAATACCCGGATCGAGCAAGATCGTATAATTCATTTTTGCCTTGGCGACAAATTTTTTGACCACACCCGGATTCTCATTCGAGATGGCCAGTATGGCCAAATCATCCCGGCTGACTGTATTTCTTAGTTCTATCAGATCCGGTATCTCTCTTAGGCAGGGACCGCACCAGGTTGCCCAGAAGACAATCAGAACATTTTTGCCGTGGTAGTCGCTTAGCTTATGCTTTTTGCTGGCGATATCGGTCAAGGTGAAATCCGGTGCCGGTTTGCCATACCACGGCTTGAACGCCGGGCCCCAAGTCCTTGCAGCCTTGAGGATCTCGTCCATGCTCGGCCCGGTGCTGGTCCTCGGGACCTTGTCAACCTGAGTTTCACGGCCGGCCCAGATGCGTGCAATCTCATCGGCCGAGGCATTTACCTCGTTTTCACCTGCGTGAAGAGCAAAGTCGATTGTGAAAGAACGGCTTTCATGCGGGGCAAGCTTCGGGACCCGGCCGAACTTGCGCTCGATTGATCTGTTGCGCGGAAAGCCGGTCCCCGGTTCCAGGCCCGTTACATATCCGTCTTCCTGAGCCACCGGATTCTTCCAGAGCGTAAAAAATGGCAGCTCCTTGACCGAATATGCCATCGA
>JBARRE010000735.1:0-2681 GCA_049644065.1 Sedimentisphaerales bacterium
CGAAGATATGATAGAGTGCGAAGTTACCAATCCCAGAGCCAGAGACCGCCGAAAAAGTCATTGCAACAACGAGAGAATACGGCCGGACGATCCGAGATTCGACCCGGAACATTTGGCTCTGGGCCGAGTCGCTGCGGGCGATTGGTCATATTTCAGGGTGCTCGATAGGATGTTGTTGTACGAGCGGCGAATCGAGAACAGCCTGTATAAGACGATAAACAAGCTTAAAACGCAACAAGTAATACGTCGAATTGAGATTCAAGAAGTCGAGAGGCGGCGCGAACCATCCCCATCCCTAAGGGATGAGGATGCCACCCGTCCGGCAGAGAAAAAAGGCTATTTGAAAAAACAAAGCCAATCTGCGCCGGGCCGAATGGGCGCAAAGTCTTATATACAAGGAGATTATGGCAATATGCCGGCCGGCGGAGCCGAAGAAAACAAAGCCAATCAAAGCCAATCTTATGGTACTGAACCGCCCAAAAGGGTGGGAAAAGGGGCAAGATCGGTCGGGGCAGCTACCGGGTAGCCGGATTAAGCTTGTTTGTTGGGCCAAACTGGAATGGCGCTTGATCCGAATTGGGCTTGAGAAGGCGGCTTGCATGAGGGCATTTGAGAAGTATAATGGCCCTGACGCGAAGTGTATGCGAATGGTTTTTCTATGATATCTTATTTAAGGAGGCTTGCCATGAGAGAAGTATCGAATCATTCAATGAAGCGAATCACCGCAATCGTAATGGTGCTCATTATCAGTTTTTCTCTTGCCGTCTCGCCCTTAATCGCAGATGGGAACGAGGGTACACTGCGAGCCGGGACTGCGAGGATTGATATCACGCCCGAGGAGCCCGTCAAGATGTCCGGCTACGGGGCCCGTACCGCCCTATCGGAAGCCGTCCACGACCCGCTATCGGCGAGAGTCGTTGTATTCGAGAATGACGGCGAGCGGCTCGTGCTGGTCTCAAGCGACCTGTTAGGCTTTTACGGTGGAACCGCCGAGCATTTCCGGAAAGTTATTCTGAGCGAATTCGAACTCAAGCCGGGCGAGCTTTTTCTAAGCGCCATACATACTCACGATGGACCGACTTTGACCATGGATGAAGAAAAAGGACACCCGAATAATCTCGAATACACGAAGAATCTCCAGGCCAGGTTGATAGAAGTAATCCGCAAAGCGCTGAATAATACCGGCCCGGTCCATATCGGTGCAGGCGTGGGATATTCCCCGGTCGGTATGAACCGGCGTGAACTGCAGTTCGACAGCTCCGGCAACAGTTCGATAAGACTCGGCCGCAATCCCTATGGGCCGACCGATAAGGAAGTTCTCGTAATGAAACTTGCAAAGCCTGACGGTGCCGTCGTCGCATCGTTATTTGATTACGCGACTCACGCCACCTGCCTGGGGGGCAGAAATCTTACCATCAGCGGCGACGTTCTCGGGCTCGCCGAGCAGTTCGTCGAGAAGATTCTTGGCGAGGAGGTTATTGCCCCGGCGTTTGCGGGAGCTTCGGGTAATATCGATCCATGGTTCAGGGTGCTGCCCGGATTCAATACCGAGCCCGGCTGGATCCCCGAACCGGTACTGCTCGGAACGCTGTTGGGTGAAGAAGTTGTTCATGTTTTTCGTGACATAGGAGAGCTTTCCGCCGGCGGTGACATTGGGACCGCCTTTGTAACGCTCGAACTTCCGGGCAAGGCGCGAGGCGAGCTTGAGATTAAAAAAGACTGCCCGCCCACGCCGTTCAATATTTCTGCTGCGAGAGTCGGTGATATTGCCTTCGTCGGCCTCGGCGGCGAGGTCCTGACGGAAATCGGCATGTCGATTAAAGCGGCTTCTCCCTTTAAGTTTACTTTCGTGATTACGCACTGCAACGGCGCCGCGGGTTATCTTCCGCCCGAGCATCTGTACATCGAAGGAGGATACGAAATCAGCAGCAGTCCCTTCGCACCAAAAGCGGCCGATATAGTCGTAAAGCAGACCGTCAAAATGCTTCACGAACTGTAACAGTGCCGTTTCTATTAAGTTTTTTTGCTATTCTGTCATTTCGGCCTTGAGCCGGAATCCAGAAACACAACAATGGATTCCCGCTTTCGCGGGAATGACAAAATGTGACAATTACTTTTTAGAAACGGCAACTGAGGCTGTATGTAGCTCTTTAACATGCACTGTATATAGCGATCTTGTTCGCGCCGTCGGCGATTGTGATTCTGGCATCCGGCTGCTCGGTGAGCCAGTCGTCAACGACCGCTTGTGGTTCATGTGCGGGATGGAGATGTGCCGCCAGGACGAGGTCGTCGGGTATCTGCGAATACATACTGATTCGTCGTAACCGCCGGATCATTTGGGCAAACTTGTACGGCTTGTGGCTGTAGAGCTTGTATTCGCTCTCAATAGAATTGAATATCTCGTCGATTGGCGCGGTCAGCCGATGGTAGAAATTTTCCATCGTCTTTTCCTCGCCCACGCCGTTCGGGCATGCGGCCAAGAAGAGTATCTCGCCGCCATCCGTCACAGCACTCTTGGTCAGTTCAAGGGCCCTCTGGGCGATGTAAAGGTCGATATCATTCGGCAGGCCGCCGGGCGAAACGATGAGCCTTCCGGCCGGGGTGACAGTATGCGTATTCCGCTGATCGACTGTGGCAAAGGCCTCGGCGCTGACGGGTTCGACGGGCCCGAACCTTGCCCA
>JBARRE010000736.1:0-7794 GCA_049644065.1 Sedimentisphaerales bacterium
CAGGCGATAGTCTTCGATAAAGTCCATTCCGCCGTGGCCCGCGCCTTTGGCCTTTTCTCTGATTGCCTTCCAGACCGGATGTTCGTACTTTTCGTTGTAGGCCTTCATGTCTTCCCATCCGTGGCCCTTGCTGAGCCCCTCGATATGAATCTGCTCCGTGGGATACTTGCGGACAAGACCTTTCGATCCCTGCACGAGGAAGCCCCTGCTGTAGGGCCGCGGCAGGTTAGTGTCGTGTTTGCAGATGATCGTCTTGCCAAGCTTTGTTTTTATCAGCGTGATATTGACATCGCCGAGAGCGTATTTGCGGTTCTGCCATTCGCTGTAGAATTTCTTGTCCTCTTGGCTTTTGGCCTCGGCGTATTTCTTATCGGCGAACTCATTGAGACCGATTGATTTGGTGGTCATGGAAACGAGGGTATCGAACGCGTCGCCCCGGTTGATGTCCATGCACCAGGCCATCGGCCCGATTCCGTGGGTCGGATAGAGGTTGCCGTTGCGTTTGAGCGACTGGTGCGCCCGCCACATTCCCTGGTAAAACGTCGGATGGATTTTCAGGCCTCGCAGGTCGTGCAGATAGCCGCATTCGCCGTGCATTATCTCGCCGAACAGACCCTGCCGGATCATATTCATAACCACCATCTCGGTGAAGTCGTAGCAGCAATTCTCCTGCATAACACAGTGCTTCCGGGTTTTTTCCGAGACCTCAACCAGTTTCCAACAGTCCTCCACGGAAAGAGCGATATTGACTTCGGAGGCGGCGTGTTTTCCGTTTTTCATCGCGCTTAGACAAATCGGCGTGTGCCATCGCCACGGGGCGGAATTGTAAACCAGGTCCAGGTCTTCTTCGGCACACATTCGCTCGAAATCCAGATCGCCTTTCGTGTATCCCTTCGGCTCGGGAAAACCGGCCCTGACAATCTGCCTCTGGGCCCATTTGACCCTGTCGGGACGAATATCACAGACTGCCGTGACCTGGCAGCCCTCAATCTTCAGCAGATTATTGACGTGCCCCGAACCCTGATTGCCGATACCGACAAAACCGACTTTTATGAGATCCTTAGCGCCCGGATTATACCCGATCATACTCGCGACGCTGGAACGAGGCTGAGCACTCGTACCGCCGGGAAGCACTACACTGCCGACAGCCATTCCCAGGCCGGCCATAGTGCCCGTTCTGAGGAAATTTCTGCGAGTGAATTGATTTGCCATGATAGTTGCTCCTTAAAAATTAAGATATTCGTCGTTATTGCTTTTATAATTCATAACCCGTACCGTCCAAATTTTCACACCGGCGGTTCGAAAAGTACCAGCATAGCGACTATTCTTGAAATATCAAGCTATTATGCCGGCACCAAAGCGGCACGGAAGACAGCAAACACGAATTTATTGCGTGTTGGTGTTTGCAGGATAAAGGAGTTGTTGGTACAATCTTCCTGCCTTGATTGGCATTAGGTCGTTGTAGGGGCAGGCCTATGTGCCTGCCCAGGGCAACCACACAGGGTTGCCCCTACGGATACGAATGTGACAAGGAGAATTGACATGCGACTATCGAGACCCCTCAGTATTGCAATGCTATTTGGATTGTTTGCGATCTGCAATCTATGTTGTGCCGGCCCGGCGAAGACTGTGTCGAGGGCATCCCGCCCTCGGATCGCGGGCAAGATGCCCGCGACACCTCCGCATCCGGGGCAATGGCGCGCGCTGCATCTGCTCAACTATCGATCAGATGAAGCGCTCGATGGCCTTGAAAAAGACATCCCGGGGCTCGCCGGGATGGGAGTAAATGTGTTGATACTCGAAGTCAACTTCGGATTCGAGTATCAATCGCATCCCGAACTAAGCATGGGCCAAACACCGATTACGCGCGACGGGGCGCGCAGGCTGGTCCAGACCTGCCGCAAGCACGGTGTTCGGCTTATTCCGCAGTTCTCATGTGTAGGGCATCAATCCTGGGCGAAACAGACCTTTCCGCTGCTCACGAAATATCCGGAACTGGATTTAACGCCGGGCGCTTTCCCTCAGAATGAAGGGATTTACTGCCGGGAATGGGACCCGCTCAATCCGAAGGTCTATGAGATCGTATTGCCCATGCTCGATGAGTTGATCGATGCGTTTGATGCCGATGCTATGCACGTGGGCATGGACGAGGTCTTTCTGATTGGTTCGG
Organism: Sedimentisphaerales bacterium; assembly: GCA_049644065.1. GTDB lineage: Bacteria > Planctomycetota > Phycisphaerae > Sedimentisphaerales > Anaerobacaceae > JAFGPJ01. The sequence goes on from JBARRE010000736.1 coordinate 2,171, forward strand.
AACACTCGCCGTCCACAAAGGGCAAAGATCCCGCGAAGGTGTTCGCCAAAGCGGTGAACGATTTGCACGAGCATCTGGTCAAACAACGCGGCGTGGAAATGCTGATGTGGGGCGACCGGTTTATCGATGCCAAGGTTTATAAGTACGGCAAATGGGAGGCTTCCATGAATGGCACGGCCCCGGCAGTGGATATGGTTCCCAAAGACATTATTATGTGCGACTGGCACTATGAGCCGCGGGACAGTTATCCGTCTGTACCCATGTTTCTGGAAAAGGGCTTTCGCGTACTGCCGGCCGGGTGGAAAAAGGTCGATGGCACACTGGCGTTGATTCGATACAGTCGGGACCAGAAGCATCCCAAAATGCTGGGCCATCTTTTCACAACGTGGAGCGGTCGCAAACAATGGAGCGAATTTCCGCCGCTTGTCGAGGGGCTGAAGCTGCTCAAACCGGCAGAGTAAAATCGAAATGAACAATAGGAACGAGAGCTGCCAACCTGAGACGAGCGTGCCGGTAGATAACGATAGCGTCGAGCAGGAGTTATTGCCGACCGAGCCGATGGATCGTGTTGCCTCGGTCGATGCACTGCGCGGCCTGGTGATTCTGTTGATGATTTTCGTCAACGATGTCGCAGGCGTCAAGACCGCGCCGGCATGGCTTAGGCATGTAAGTGCCCGGGCCGATGGCATGACGTTGCCGGACATGGTTTTTCCCGCCTTTCTGTTCATTATGGGGATGTCGATTCCGCTGGCCCTGGGCAAGGCACTGGCCCGCGGCCGGTCAAGGAAACGACTTCTGGCCAGAGTCCTGACACGGACCTTTACACTACTGGTAATGGGCGTGCTGATGGTCAATATGGAACAGCATAATCCGGGCTACCGGGGCTTATGGGGTTTGCTGGCGTATCCGGCCATTTTCATGGCCTTTCTTGTCGTAACGCCGAATCCTGAACGAAAACGAAAAATCTTTACGATTGTTCGCGTAATCGGTTTTGCGGCTTTAGCCGTGCTGGCGCTGGTCTATCGTACCGCCGACGGCAAGCACCTGATCCTTGGGCCTATTTTCGATCAGAGCGACACTCTCTGGCTGCGTCATTCGTGGTGGGGCATCCTGGGTCTGATCGGCTGGGCGTATCTGGTGACATCGCTGATATACCTGGTTCTGGGGCGACGGCGAGAATGGTTGATCGGCGCAGCAGGGATGCTGGCCATGCTGTACGTGGCAAATCATGAAGGATTATTCTCACGTGTTGATTCGAGGGCATGGCTGGCGTGGGCGGCGCCGGTAATCAGACAAATCGAACGGCTTGTCGAGGGTGTTGGCGCACATGTATCCATCGGAGAATCACTTGGCTCGCTCGCATCGATTTCGATGGCGGGTTGCTGTCTGGGCACTATTCTGTTACCCGGCTCCCGGATTCGGACACATGCCGAACGCTTAAAATGGACTATCATATACGGAGTCGGTCTGGCCCTGGCCGCTCTCCTGTTCGACCCGCTTTTCGGCATTAGCAAGATCCGGGCGACGCCGGCGTGGTGTTTTTTTTGTGCTTCCCTGACCACGCTGACATGGGCGGCGTTATATTGGATCATGGACGTGCGCAGGTATCGTGCGTGGAGCCTGATCGTACGGCCAGCCGGAATGAATCCCTTAACGGCCTACATACTCCACCCCTGGATTTATATAATTGCCGGTTTTCTGCATCTGCCAATCTGGTTTTACAAAAGCAGCGAGCTGCCTGTGTGTGTGGCTGTTCTCGGCTGTCTGGCGATGGCGTTTGCAATAGTCGGCCTGACAGGACTGATCAGCAGGTTCGGCTGCCGCATGAAGGCATGATTGCTGCTGGAGTTCCAGGTTCTTAACCGTTTAAAGTACGGGCACCGCCATACCTCGTCATCGCTCGGTATGAAGAAGCTCTTCATCCTGAGCGTAGTCGAAGGATCTTATGCTGTCGGATAAGGGCTTAGCGTCCGCCGGTATAGGACCAGACGATGTCCCAGTCTTTCTCTTGTTTCTTTACTCTTGGACTGCCGCCGTTGTCCTTCCGGTCAGGGCCGATGCTGTAGATGATAAAATCCTGACCCTGAGCCTTGTAGCGAAGCGGTTCGGCAGAGTACGGATCGATAATATCACTTAGCTTAAGTGCTTCGAGTGTGTCGGGGAAAGCATCCCGGCTCTGTTTGTGTTGCAGCAGAGCGAGACCTGTCCGCGTGATACGCAGCTCTGCGGTCATTTCGCGGTGGATTTGTTTGACCCTGATTATCGACGGGAAGAGCATACTTGTCAGCAGGTGACGTTTTTCATTGCGTTCTATTTTCTCAATATCTGAAGATAATTTGTAAAGTTCGTTATTTGCCTGTTCGTGTGAATATGAATCCCCAAAAAGCTGAAAAAGCTGAGCGCTTTTGTGCATGAGTCGCATATAGGTTGCGCGGTCTGCAAGGAACAGAGGTTTGAAAGTAGCTCTGAGGATTAAGAGCCGGTAGATTATTCCGGGCATATCCTCCAGGCGTTCATCATTTGGATTAAGATTAATTTTGTAAAGTTCGTTTTTTGGAAGGTTGAACGCCCATTCGCCTAATAGCAGCCGTTCCCCATCGATGCCCCGAACCATTGGGGCGACTTCATCGAGACCTGCGAGAAGATCTTCAACACTGCGGAACTGTTGTTCATTCGGCGGTGCAATCTCGCAGAGCTCTCTAATTGTTCTGCAGGACATTCTGATCATTGCGTAGCGCACTACTTGGCTGATCATGATAGGCTCGGTCAGCAGGGCATCGGCTAATCTCAACTGTATACGGGCCATATTCCATGCATTGTCGGGATTACCGGCTCGGGCTTCCAAGCGTGCTTTTGCCGAGAGAATGAACGTAAGTCTCCTAAGGAGCGGCAGATTGGGCAAGAGGATGTTAATGCCGGCGTTATAATTGTGGTCGAATCGGCATGAACGTCGCTGGGTTCCCTGCTCAACAACCGACAGGGCCTGGGTTACCACATCCTGCTCTATCAGTTGCTGTAATTCGGCAAGCTTGTCCGGATCGATGGTTTCCTTTATGAACATGTCGGAGAGCCCCCCCAAATACACCAGCAGATTTCCTTCCGGTGCCGGCTGGGCTTTGAGCAGCAGGGCGGCGCTCTCATAGAGCAGGGCGGCGTTCTCTGAGTCGGGGACTTCTGGCGGTATAACGTCGGCCTGTTTCATAGGCCTGCCGTCTTTTTTCAGATCTGCATAGGCCCGGCGAAGCTTTGCTGCTGAGACTCCGACGGCGATAGCATAAATCAGGCTCAGCACAACCAGTATAATGGCGATGATTTTCAGGATTTTCACGGTTCTTTTTCGCATTTGAATTATCCTTTCGTTATTTGCATCTATGAGTACGAATTGAAACCGGGCTGCGTTGGAAACAGGCGGCTCCTGCCTTCGGCCGGAGCTGGAGGTTTCGAAACTCCGTTCTGCTGGGCTTCGTCAAGGATGCGGAGTACTGTTTCGGCATAGTTGCGCAACGCTGAAGCATTGGTTATAGATGGTTTGCGGCCGGTTGAAACAAGGTGCCTGGCAAGGGGGCCGTAGTGTATTTCCGGTAGCGCATCGAGATCGGAGGGCTTTTGATGTGCAACTGGGAGACCTCCGGACTGCCATCGGGCCAGTGCGTAATCGCTGGAGCAGTTGGTCAGCCATATTACCAATACCGCCGCCGCGGCCGAGACTATTAGGCGCCTGACAGGAGCTTGCCATGACAGTTCCGGCGAGGCTTGATTCCACGTCTTTGTCGCCTCAGCGGTAATCCGTGTTTTGAGCTCGGGCGAGGGCTTGTGCAGGTGTGCTTTTCTCATGAAACGTTCGAGCTGTTCGTTCTGCGTATCTTTGTCGTTCATAATGTGAGATTCTCCAAAAGAGTTCGCAGCTTTTCCATGCCGTAACGGTACCGGCTTGCTACGGTATTTTGGGACAGTCCCAAAAGCCCGGAGATTTCCAAAAACGTTTTCTGTCTGTATATCTTCATAACAATTACTTCACGCTGCGGCTGCGGCAAACGGACTAAAGCGGCCTGCAATTGCTCAGCCAGATCATTTAGCTCTTGATGGCCTTCCGGCACAATCAGCCAGGATTTATCTATGGCCTTAATTGTCCGATCTTTTTTACGGCGACCAATAAAGCTGAAAGATTCATTTCGGGCGATCCGATAAACATAGGCGTCCAGGCGGCGTGCTTTGGCCAATCTGTGACGCTTTTGAACAATCCTGACAAAGACCGTCTGGAGCACATCTTCGGCATCGTGCCTCGAACAAAGAACAGCCTGGAGATATGCGAACAAATCGCCCGCGTAACGATCCCAAATCAATTCCACAGCAGCGGGGTCGTTCCGTGCCAGAGCCGCTCGCAGCATATTATCAGGCAGATTCTTGTCCAAAATGTTGCCCCAGCTTCGATTCGTTAGTAAAGACAGCTTGACGCCGCCGTTTTGTCTACTAATTATAATTTTTTATTATTGTCCCAAAGGTTGTGGTTGAAGTAGATTTCATGGATTTATCGCTTTGAGGCAACAGCATGTTGTGGTATTCTCTGCGGTGCCGTGGTGGAGGATAGGGCAACGCTGGGAAGCGACCCGAGCGCCACCACGGCGGCATACAGCATTTGGGCGGTAACTTCTTTGTTGTCGTCCATTTATGATTATGCTGGTGCCTGTAATGCGATAAATCCGGTTCTGCATGAAGGGCCCCGAGTACAAATCGTTATCGCGCCATCACTACCCGTTGGCGAAGGATATCAATCCTTTGTATGGATAATTCATATAAGAGATATACCCAAACTTTGGGACGATACCAATTTTTTTTAGTAAATTGTCTTGTTACCTTACCAAAAAACGCCTGGAATAAGAAACTGTCCTTTATAAAAAATCATAACTTAGCTGCTCTCGATTTTCTCTTGCACCCTTTTGTTTTAATGCGTAAACTTAGCTTTTCTGGTTTCATAGCAGACAACTAAAACATGATATAGGAGAAAAAATGATGAAGACCAAAACCATTCAACGACGCGATTTCCTGAAATCCACCATTGCTACCGGAGCCGGACTAATAATCTTGCCCAGCGGCACACTCTCCGGCGCCAATGCAGCCGGCAACAAGCTCAATGTCGCCATGATCGGCACGTGGGGCAGGGCAGATGCGCATTTCGACGCGATTTCAAGCGAGAACGTCGTGGCCCTATGCGACGTGGACGAGAACCACATCGCCCACGCCGCCAAGAGATTTCCTAAGGCCAAGCACTATGTCGATTGGCGTAAGTGCCTCGACCAGAAGGGCCTGGACGCCGTGATCTGCTGCACCACGGACCACACACATGGTTTCATCGCCAACTGGACGCTCAATCGCGATCTTCACTGCTACATGGAGAAGCCGCTGGCCCACACGGTTGAAGAAACACGCATTGTCCGGGCGAACTATCTCAAGAAAAAGAACAAACTCGCCACACAGGTCGGCACGCAGCGCCACGCCAAGCCGAACTTCGAGCGCGTGCGCGAGCTGGTGAAAGACGGAGCTATCGGCGAGCTGACCGATTGCTACGCCTGGGGCGACCGCCAGATTCGCAGGCCCGGCTACCCGCCCGCCAAGGGCACGCCGCC
>JBARRE010000737.1:0-1841 GCA_049644065.1 Sedimentisphaerales bacterium
GGGTTGAGTAGGCCGAGGGAATTTCACCCTCAGCCCCTCCGAGAACCGGACGTGAACCTCTCAGCTCATCCGGCTCCTATCATTCAAACCGAACGGAAATACTCCAAGACGCCAGTGGATGAACAAGTCCCGATGGGTACGCGCATAACGTTCGAGGAATCTCCACGCTCGTCTCTTGTGACGGTAAAACCGCCTGAATTTCCTGCGTATCCAACGGACAAGATGCCGATGGAAGTTATTCCAAATTTGACCAAGTGCTGAAGGGTAGAAACGCCCATAGTAGGCGTACCAGCCACGCAAGATTGGATTGAAAACCCGCGAAAAGTCCAACAAAGTCTTCTCGTTCTTCAACTGGATTCGCCAGCTCCGGATGCGTCGGTTAATCTCCTTCAAGGAGTCACGACTTATCGCCGGAAGAAAATTCACGTGCACTTGACCGTCCGGATTGACACATCGTCGGGGACGGAAAGTGTAGCCGAGAAAGTCAAAGCTGATTCTCGAATAATCTTCAGTACGATTAACATCCTTGCAATAAACGATACTTGATTTGTCGGGATGGATTTCCAGCCCACACTGCCGGAATCGTTCTGAGATATACCTCATCACGTATTCCGCTTGATATCGGCTTCTGCAATGCAGCAGTCCATCATCTGCATAGCGACAAAATGGAATCCCAGGTATTGCACGTCTTATCCACACATCAAACGTGTAGTGCAAGAACAGATTGGCTAGTAAAGGGCTCACAACCGCCCCTTGCGGCGTACCTTTATGGCGAGCCACAAGACTACCATCCTGCTGCCTGAGAGGAGCTTTCAACCAACGTTCAATATACAACAACACCCAGCGACAATCGCAGTGATGGCGCAAAGCCTTCATCAGCAAATCGTGGCGGATATTGTCAAAGAGACCGCGGATATCAAACTCTACCACCCAGTCGTAATACCAGCACCGCTTTCGAGTCACCGCAACCGCATCAAGCGCTGAGCGGCCAGGTCGGTAACCATAAGAGTCCTCATCGAACACTGGCTCTAACATCGGCTCCAGAAACAACTTCACCACCGTTTGGGCGATGCGATCAGATACAGTTGGAACTCCGAGAATGCGTGTTCCTCCTGATTTCTTCCTGATCGAAACCGCTTTGACCGCCGGTGGAAAGTAACTGCCGGACGATAATCTATTCCAGATTCGATAGAGATTGCTCTTCAGGTTCTGTTCGAAAGCTTCAATAGACTGTTTGTCTACTCCAGCTGCACCTCCATTGGATTTCACCTCCAGGTATGCTTGCCATACCAGCTTCTTAGAGATTTCAAATGGTTTTGCTACGTTCAATGACTCCTCCTGTTAAACAGTTGGTCGATTGTCGGTAGCTGAATGACCGAGCCCCTTCGCTCAGCTGCCATTACAGCAGCTTCAACACTACTACGAGCTCGTCCGCCCCTGTGCAACGCTTCGATACTATCAGCCTCGCAGTTCATTTGCTTGTGCCTTTCTCTTAACATCGTTGCGACAGGTTCCCGCAGTTCAACGTCAGAGCCCAGATCAAGTTCACGCCACCTCTATGCCGGGCGCCGCCTGGCCAGTAAGCAGGTATCCGCCAGACTTGTCCTGGGGAAACGTCAAATCCCCAGTTTCGACCCCATCTAAGACTTTCGACAATTAAATGATGGTTCACTTTTGTTCGTCTCCTTGATCCATACCTGATGCTTCTATAGCACCTTTTCCGTAACGCTCACGACCAAGGCTCTTAACCAAAGCCGCTTACGGTGGTTTGCAACCTGCTCCTGCAAGCCGGTTGCGGGAGGCCTACTCCCATCTCTGACACTGCTTGCTGCGGCACACTG
>JBARRE010000738.1:0-10436 GCA_049644065.1 Sedimentisphaerales bacterium
AGAAAACATCCTGGCGGTTATTGCCCCGCTGAGTTACATGATGTGCACAACCTTCAATTACAACTCGTGAATTTCTTGGCATGATGACAAAATAACAGGATATGCAATAAAAGTCAACAAAATAATAGGGTCCGTCCCTATTTGTCCCCTATTTGTCCCTACAAAATAATAGGGTCCGTCCCTATTTGTCCTATTTTATTTGTTATTATGTAAGCCGGTCGGTAGGACAGCAAATCCCGGGCCGAACAGGATTGGGTCCGTCCCTATTTGTTCCCTATTTGTCCCTTCCAGAAATTAATCAGTCTGTTTCTTTATAGTGTCCGAAGTAATTGATCCAGGCACGCTCAAGCAGATCCTTGGACAGTTCGGGAGGCTGACCAACATACTGGCAGATATCCAGCAGGTTGTGAATAAGGTCCTGGGGTTCACAACATCTCAGGGGGCGTTCTTCTTCTTCATAGCGTTGCAAAAGAAACTCAAGTAGTTTCTTGTCATAATCTAGTCCATTGTCTTTGAGAACCCTTTGGAAAATGGAGATGTAATGTTTCCGGGTTGGCGGGGCTATATGAAGTCGGTACCCCATCCGACGCAAAAAGGCCTCATCCACTAAGCCCTTGAGATTGAGATTCGTAGCGAAGATGAGCAGAGGGTTGAAAGGGACCTCAATCTTTTTCCCTGTGTGAAGGGTCAGGTAATCCGTGCCCCGTTCTAAAGGAATGATCCAGCGGTTCAGCAGATCCCTGGGATCGATCCGCTGCCGGCCGAAGTCGTCGATGATCAGGGTCCCCCCGTTGGCTTTCAATTGGAACGGCGCCTCGTAATACCGAACCGTAGGGCTATAGATCAAGTCCATGGTCTCGATTGTCATCTCCCCACCAACAATAACTAGGGGGGGGTTAATTTTTATCCAGCGCTTGTCATACCCGTCGTCGCCATTCGTTTCTACCTGTACGTGATTGTGCTGGTCGAACATCTTGATGATCTGATTGTCTACCTCAATGGCGTAGGGGATCCAGATTTCTCCGGTCTGTGCGGAGTGAAGCGCCAAGGCGATCGATGTCTTCCCGTTCCCGGGTTCGCCGAACATGAAGAGAGTGCGTCGGGACTTGGCTACCAAACCTATGGTCTGCAAGGTAATGTCAGGCAGAACAAGGTTGGATAGAGCATTTTTTACAAATTCCGGCAATACCGGTTCCCGGTCCTTACTCTGTTGCGAAACCATTGCGGCATAGGATTGAAGGGAAACTGGGGCCGGTCCGATGTAGCTGCTGAGGTCTAATAGTCGATTCGCCCGTTGCCACCCTCGTTCGAGTATGCCATAGCGATAGTCCATGTGGCTGATCTGACCGCGAATTTCGATCAGCTTCTCGTTGTATAGGTGCTCAAGCAATAATCTAGTTATTGGCGCCGGTAGGCACAGTTGCTTGGCCATCCGGGTTGTAGAACAGTTGGCATCCGCATACACGGTCTTCAATGTCAAGTCCACAAGGAAGCTAAAGTCTAGTTGGGTTTCTTCCACGGTTATGGGTGGGATGGGGATGAAATTCCTGTTTGGAACTTTTGCGCACAAATCGTCCATTGAACCGGCATTTTCCATATGACCTTCCCGGCAACAGCGCCGGACTCCTGACTAAGCCCGAAGGCAAAGGAGCACTGACTTTTATGCGTTTCTGTACATGCAAAACTTAGCGGTTTCGGTAGGAACGCCAAAAGATCAGTACTTATTCACTTGTCATTCTGGATTATAGGTAGCGTCCCCCTGCCAAGCAAGGGAAAAACGCGGCCATTGTTTGCCTTTTCGACCGCTTCTTATATTGTATTCTTTGGTTACTCCTTCACAATCGCGGTTCTGTTATATCACATGTTTTAGCTGACTACCTGTCTTTGTTTTGCCTTGCTTCCGGCTGCATAGAAGATTAGAATCCCGCTCTTATGATAAAGGCAAGTATTGTTAGTATTGGTAATGAAATTCTTTCCGGGCAGACGTTGGATACTAATGCCGCGCATTTGAGCGCGGAACTGCTTTCGATCGGCGTGCCGGTTGTGAGTTCTTATGCAGTCCGCGATGAGATAGATGCGATTATGCGGGGACTGGATCTGGCGAGTGCCGATGCTGATGTGGTTTTGGCGACGGGGGGATTGGGGCCTACCGATGATGATTTAACACGCCAGGCGTTAGCAAAATTTCTCGGCGTCGAATTGGAATTGCAGGACGAACGTGTCGAGGGCGTCCCGCCCTCGAATCGCGGGCAGGATGCCCGCGACACGCGTTTTGTCGGCCGGGACAGGCAGATACCTGAAAGAAATAAGATTCAGGCCTATATCCCCGCCGGGGCGAAAGCTTTAGCGAATATCGGTACTGCTCTGGGGATTATGGCCGAATCGGAGGGGAAATTGTTTTTTGCTCTGCCGGGTGTGCCGATGGAAGCCAAGCGGATGTTCGAGGAATCGGTCCGTCCCGAGCTTGAGCGGTTCGCAGGCGGGCAAGCCGTAGTGGTGAAGAAATTAAAATGCTTCGGGGCGGGAGAATCGACAATCGCCGAACTGCTTGGTACAATGATGCAGCGCGGCAGGAATCCTTTGATTAACTGCACAGTTTCGTCCGGCATAATTACCCTGCACATCATCGCGACCGCCGAAAATAAAGAAAAGGCCGAGCAGATGGCCGAAAAGGACGAAAAATTGCTGCAAAGCACGCTCGGAGAGCTGATTTACGGTGTTGGAGACCAGTCTCTGGCCGAGGTTGTGGGCGAAAAATTAGCCCGGCAGGGTAAAACCATCGCCGTAGCGGAATCCTGCACGGGCGGCTTATTAGCAAAACTATTGACAGACAATCCCGGGTCGAGTAAATACTTTACTTACGGCTGGATTACTTACAGCAACGAGGCCAAGATCAGCGAACTTGGCGTACCTGCCGGATTGATTCAGGAGTACGGGGCCGTGAGTGAGCAGGTCGCACGGGCAATGGCCATTGGCGCCAGGAAAAAAGCCGGTACAGATTATGCAATTGGCATAACCGGTATAGCCGGCCCGGCAGGTGGTACCGAACAAAAGCCCGTTGGGCTTGTATATATAGGTGTGGATTCAGAAAATGGATGTGATACTAAACGCTGCTTTTTCTATCATGGCAGGCAGTTCATACGACTTCGAGCAGCACAGACTGTGCTAAACATCCTCCGTTTAAAATTGAACATTTGACTCACTGCGTTGGAAATGTTATAATAGCTGTAACTGGGGCACGCAGTATTTTGAGGAGCATATGGCAAAAAAACGCAGGCATTTGGGTGAAATACTTTACAAGGCCGGGCTGGTAAAAAAGGAAGATCTTATAGAAGCCATTAAGGCTTCAAAGAGCAATCACAAGCGGCTCGGCGAGATACTGCTCGACAAAGGCCTGATAGATGAAGAAAATCTTACTAAAGCGATCGCCAAGCAATTTGGATTGGAATATATAAATCCGGAAACGGCTTCCATCTCACCTGATGCTGCGGGATCTCTTCCGGAAGAACTCATCAAGAAGCACAATATCATCCCCATGGATATGAGTAACGGCAGATTGAAGTTGATTATCAGCGACCCGTTAGATCTGGAGATGATGGACGCTATCCGTTTTCGCCTGAACACCGATCCCGAGTGCTATCTTGCAAGCCCTACGAAGATTCGTACCTACTTAGATGATTCCTCAAACGAGGTAGTAAACGAAGAAGACGACAGATTAAGGCATAGTATCGATGCAACCGCCGCCGAGCTTGCCGAAGCCGGTCACGAGTTACAGGCGGAAGCACTCCGTGCTCAGGCCGCCGGTGCCGATGATGATGCTCCGATTATCAGGTTGGTGAACTTGATAATAGATAATGCTTACTTTATGCGGGCCAGCGATATTCATATCGAGCCGATGGAGGACAGGGTGCGTATTAGATATCGTGTCGATGGTGTTTGTTTGGAACGGGACAATATTCCCAAGAACATGCAGGCTCCGCTGGTTGCCCGTTTCAAAATTCTGTCGGGCATGGATATTGCTGAAAAAAGGTTGCCGCAGGATGGCCGTATCAAGCGTGAGATCGGGGGCCAGGACATCGATTTTCGTGTCTCGTCTCTGCCGGGCAATCACGGGCCGAGTGTTGTGCTGCGAATTCTGCGCCCGGATTCGGTCAATGTCGGCATCGAATCGTTGGGATTTGAGCAGGAAAACTACGAGCAATTCCAGCGTATAATCAAGAGGCCGAACGGCATCTTTCTTGTCACCGGTCCGACCGGTAGCGGAAAAACCACAACTTTGTATGCTGCGCTGCAGGAACTTAATAAGCCGGACAAGAAAATCATTACTGCTGAAGACCCGGTGGAGTATAACTTTGCCGGGATGAATCAGTGCCAGGTCAGAGATGAGATCGATTTGTCGTTCGATAAGATTCTCAGGGCGATGCTCAGGCAAGCCCCCAATATCATTCTGGTCGGCGAAATCCGAGATGGTGTCGTGGCTGATATGGCTATCCAGGCGGCACTTACGGGACACCTTGTTTTCAGCACGCTGCATACCAATGACGCCCCGAGCGCGATTACACGTCTGATAGATATGGGTGTCAAGCCGTTCCTCGTAGCAAGCTCGATTCAGGCTATTATGGCGCAGAGGCTTGTGAGAGTCATCTGTAAAAAATGCAAAACGATCGATGAAAATCTGGACATGGATCATATGCAATCGCTTGGTATTACGCCGGAGGAGATAAAAAAACATCCGCCACAAAAGGGGGCTGGATGCAGTCAGTGCCAGAACACCGGTTACAAAGGTCGAATCGCTATATTTGAGATGTTTGAAATGAACAACGAAATCAGAGAGCTGGCCTTCACAAAAGCACCTACTACCGAACTGAGAAAAGCAGCGAAAGCCGGAGGTATGAAGTCGCTGATGGATGACGGAAAGCTCAAAATATTCAATGGAATAACGACACCTGCTGAAGTGGTGAGAATTACTCAGACAGAGGGTGCGGCAGTAGATTAAACCAAATGTAGTTGTTGAGGATTTTTTTATGGCAACAGTAAATATGGACAGGTTACTCCATGCCTGTGTTTCGCAGGGGGGTTCAGATATACATCTTACTACTGGCCGATCGCCGGTATTAAGAATAGACGGCGGGCTTAGGTCTCTCGAAACCAAAGTTCTTGAGCCGGATGATACTGCGGCTTTGATGAGAAGTATTACGCCCGACCGGAACCAGCAGGAACTTCAGGAAGAAGGCGGCACAGACTTTGGTTTTGCATTTGGCGATCAAGGCAGATTTCGTGTTTCGGTATTTCGCCAAAAGGGCAATCTTGCACTGGTCCTTCGTCTTATTCCATCGAAGATTATGACCTTTGAGGAAATAGGCTTACCGAAAATTTGCCAGGCTTTGTGCCGCAGACCACGTGGGTTGTTCCTGGTTACAGGCCCAACCGGATGCGGCAAAACGACCACCCTGGCTACTATGATAAACTATATTAATGAAAACTTCGACCGCCATATTATAACCATTGAAGAACCGATAGAATATTATCATAACCATAAAAAATCAATCGTTAACCAGCGGTCAGTTGGTTCCGATGTTCCAAGTTTTGGCGAGGCGTTAAGACGTGTTTTAAGAATGGACCCGGATGTGATTCTCGTCGGCGAATTGCGAGACCTGGAAACAATCGAGTCGGCCGTAAGGGCTGCTGAAACCGGCCACCTTGTCTTCGCTACAGTACACACGACCAGCGCCGCAGGAACAATTACCAGGCTAATTGACGTGTTTCCCGTGAACCAGCAGGAGCAGATTCGCATCCAGTTAAGCGGCAATTTGATCGCCGTGCTCAGCCAGGCCCTCTGTCCTTTGGCCAAAAGCAAAGGAAGAGTTGCCGCTTATGAGTTTATGGTGGTAACCCCTGCTATCGCCAACCTTATCCGTGAGAACAAAACGTACCGAATCGATTCCAGCATTCAAACCGGTAAGAAGCTCGGCATGCAGCTCCTCGACGAGCATCTCTGGCGGCTTTATGATACCGGCAAAATCTCATTGGAGGAGATGCTCGACAAAGGCCGTCAGCCGGGAGCATTGCAGGACAAAGCCACGGCCAAAATAGAGGCCTTAAGAGGAAAACACAAGCACAAGAAGAAAGCGGCACAGAAGGAAATGGAGGACATGGGCCAAATTCTAAGGTCCTAATCCCAATAGTAGTTCATAATACTTAGCCCCGCAATTTATTGCGGGGTTTTTTCTTTGAGGATATTTGTTCACCACAAAGGGCACCGAAAACCCCAGCGGTAGGGTGGGCATTGCCCACCATAAATAAATACAGGAATTAACCGCAGATTAACGCAGACTCCGTCCCGAACACCGCTGAGGGATCTATTATTTTTACGAATTCTGTATCCTGTATCCTGTATTTTTCCCTTTTCCCTTTTGCCTTTTTACTTATTTAAAAGGGTTTTCAAATAATGTAGGGTGTGCACGGCACATCATCCCCCCAAAAAATGTACCGTACACCCACCTATAATGCCGCCTGTTTCTTATATGTTTTCATAAAGTCCTTGACGATGTCTTCTTTGTCAATGTTGTTGATTTCGAGTGGTTGGTTGTTTCTTGTTATGTTGTGTCCATCCATAGATGAGCATGCCACAAGCGGCGTGGCAGAAGTGGGACCGAAGCTTACCCAGATAGAGTATAGAAATTCTTTGCGTTCACCCGTCAACATTTGCCTTGCCTGGCCTGGCCGAATTGTCATTACCGCTGAGAAATCTCCTTGTTCGACTGAGACATTCATTTCGTGCTTTTCAAACACTGTCTTTAGATCTGTGAACGCTGCTATCACTGTGCCGGCTATGAATGAAAGAGACTCTTCTTTTCGTGCCTCTATCGCGGCATCATCTACCTTACTGTTCTTCTTATGCTCTTGTTTCTGTTGGTGTCTAATTTTCAATAAGTCTTCTAATTCTTTTTTCCAGTCTTCCATTTTTCACCTCTTGTTTTTTGACTATGTAAAGTGGGGCGAGTTTAACGTATTTATGTTAACTTATTCAGTTCTTTTACTTTTGTTTATTTACAGCTTCAGCCTGCTTTTTCTTAGTTTTTCTAAATAGCAAATCGAAAATCGTCAATGATAAGGGCTGTCCCTGGATTTTTCTAAAACAATAATCAATAGTAAATAATCAATAATCAATGACAAAGGCTGTCCCTAATTTCTCTTCTGTTCAAACTCATCGAAAAATGTAACCCCTATGGGGCAAGAGGTCACCTTTAATTATCCCCGTAAAATAGGGTCCGTCCCTATTTATATCCCTATTTATACTCCATCCCTATTTATACTCAAGATCTATTTCGTTATAGTAGGTCGCTCAAAGGATTCCATTTATTTTTCGATGGAGTTACATCGTCATAATCGTACAAATTACAGTATTCAAAAACACCGTTGGCAAAGCGCACGATCCCACCAATGAAAACATCCCCAAGCTCTTGCAGTCTGGTTGCAAGACCCTTAGCTCTGCCCTCAGTGTCTAATGTTTGACCTAATTTTGTATCGAAGATGCCAATTCGCCCATCGGCCAGTTTTACTATCCAATCCGGATAGAACAACCTATCCTCTTGTTCAGTTGTATTGTAATATTTCAAGGCAAAATAGTCTTTGCCTTGATCTCCATTCTTAAACCACCAATGTATTTTTCCTGATTGGTCAATATAGTTAATGAACCTAAGCTCACTATCTCGGCCAGAATATTCTTTTCTTAAATAGAATTCCTGAAGAATACAAAGAGTTTGTTTCACGACATCAAAATCATCTGTAAATGAATATGCTTTTTTAAACGTGAAAACCGGAGTCTCACGCTGTTCAACTCTAATTTTTCTGTCCTTAAGAATTTTATTAAGAATAGGTCGATAGTCTTTCAATGCCTTAGTTATGGCTGGTCTGAAAATACTATGAGCTTCTTTCATTGTATCGTTAACAAATATTTTATAGAAATCAATACTATCTAGTTTTAATGATTTCCTTGACCAAACTCTTAAAGCACTTTTCAAAGGGCTCCATGAGCGTGCTATATTTGTAATTTTTGCATCTTCATCTGTTTGTTCTGTCAAAACCTGATAGCAGTAAAAATTAAAGAGCTTTTCAATGTCATTAACTGAAAGGTCAAAATTATATTCTCCTCCTTTCATACGAAAATCAAAGCTCATCTGGTCGATGTTTTCAAACTGAGCGTCTACTACAAGCCTATCTGTTAATCGAGGACTTAAATCAATCCCTTTTTCCCTAAGTTTTTCTGATGATTTCTGCAAAATATCATCATGAGTTAAACTAAAATACTCATCCATGGATTTAATCAGACTTTTTTGAAACTTTGCTGAACTTGCCAGGTCGCCATAATCGACACGTGATATAAAGGCTGATTCAATACCAAAATCTTCTATATCTTTACTGAAACCATCCTTTACAATAGTGAAATGCGTTTCTGGTTTATTACCAAAAACAGTTTCTATTTCCTTAATTTCATCCCTATGGTAATTTGTATAAAGAAAACCTGTCCTCAAATCTGTGGTATTCTTAAAATCTTCTTTATTATGAGGTTCAGCCATTCTTAATATTCGACCAACAGTTTGCACATAAAATTTTGAGCTAGTAATTTCTCGAAACATAACTAAAACATGAGCTCTTGGACAATCCCATCCTGTTCCGGCAGCTTGCTTAAACAGTAAGAATTCGACCTCATCATCATTGTCAGATATAAAATCAAGATTTTTTTTGTTTTTGTCGAACCATAAGGCAACCTTTGATTCAATATCAACTCCCCGGTTTCTCAAGAAATCCAGAACTACGTCTTTTTTCATCTTCTGGCTAAAATCATGCAACCTCTGGTCATCATTTGGCAACTGTATCATCATCAAAGGATTTACTTTCTTTCCAAGAGTCGCAAACTGCTGTCTTAATTCTTCTCTTTTTGTTAATCCGAGTTTCAAGAGAATCTCATCAAGGTCGCCCTCTTTATATCGCTTTAATTCTTCTTCTGTCTGAACAACAATTTTCTCTTTGATAAGTCCCTGCTCAACAACAACTTCGCGTTTGACATATACAACACCTTCCCGTCCTTCTTCAACTGCTTCAGCGCTCGGTTCGTGGTCAGGTGTCGCAGAAACATCAATGACTATCCTTGGATTAACTTTATTTACAATTTCCTGAGCAAGCTCAGTAGTTTTGTGCATATGAGATTCATCAATTACAAGAATAATTTCTCTGCCGTCACTGTGAGTACTTTCAATTACATCTTCAAAATAATAACCGCTTTCTTTGTGTTCGTCTTCATTTTCCGGTCTTCGCAATTTTCTGCTTTCAGCTGCATGTGAAACAAGTTTTTGCCAATTTATAAACAAAATATCATTCTTATAAAGCTTGCCCCTGTTGAAATCCTCAATTTTCAATAATTCATTTTTCAAAGTATTTTCAAAATAATCCTCGAATTTCTTCTTACTCTGCATCGCAAGGTCGTCGCTGAATGTAATCCAGATAAACGCCTTATTTTCATCCCAGTCAGGCTGATTGTTCAATTCATTGATAAAACAGGTCATCATAAAAGTCTTACCACTTCCGGTTGGCGATTTAAACACCAGCGGCAATCGCCTGTTACCGGTTCTCCACAGTTTCTTAAAACTGATTACCAGCTTATCTACAGCTTCACGCTGAAAACCTAATGGACTAAGAACGCTCATTCGATTTATCCCAAATTGTAAATACCTTTATAAATCTCAAGTATTGGCAATGGTATTGTTTTAACTTTTACTTTTTCAATATGCTCAAATTCTTCTATAAATTCTTCATCTCCCCAACTGAACACGTAAACCGTAACCGGCCATTCAAGCTTTTCTACCATAGAAACAAACTCTTCAAATTGATCAAGCTCCTCACGAAAATAAACAGCCGTGTACTTTTCATCATTTTCATACAATTGCCAGAAATCATTTTCCTTAATTTTGTATAGAGTATTTTCTGCTATCGCCAACAAATATCCTGCATGGTGAGCAAGCTTTATCTTATCTTCATCTGTTGCTTTTAATATGTTATTCTTTCCAATAAAACCAGTTTTGTAATATTTAAATGAATTCCCTAAACCTTCTATTAAATTACTTCTCTTTTGATATCCGCCCACAATATTAATAATTCTAGGATAACATGTATCATGTACGATGTTATTTTCATTGTTAGAAACCAGAATAACTTGTAGTTTGCTTCCATTGTTTTCATTGTATTGCAACACTGCTTCTGCTGTACTGCCTGAACCAGCAAAGAAATCGAGTACACATCCTTTTTTATTATTCACGCCAAGGCTGATAATTTGTTTTAAAAAGTTCACAGGCTTCTTTCCATTTCTGAAATCCACCCCACCTTCATATCCAACATTATTAAAATCAATTTCGAAATCAAAATAGTTCGGATATGGA
>JBARRE010000739.1:0-4993 GCA_049644065.1 Sedimentisphaerales bacterium
CCTTTCTTCGTTGAAATTTTCTCCTGCCTTGCCTTATGCTTTTACGGAGTAAGGTGTTGCTATGTTGTCGAGTGTTCTTCGGAGCAAACGGGCTGTTGAAGTTAATATCGCAATCATGCGAACTTTCGTCAAGCTGCGCGAAATATTGGCCGGCAATAAAGCACTTCGGCGAAAAATTGAGGCAATGGAACGTCAATATGATGAGCAGTTTAAGCTTGTTTTTAAGGTATTATCGGAAATGGTAATGCCAACTAAAAAATCAAAATCACAGATTGGTTATTTGGCTGAAGAAAAGAGACAAAAAAAGGCGAATCTAAAAGGTGATGATAAATAAATACCGAATCGATAGTATATTTTCGGACATGGAAGAGAAAAGCAGTGGAAACAACTAAAAACAAAGATCATCTGCAAAAAGTGAAATATTCGTTTATGAAAATTATGACCGGTTCGGATTTGTCCCGGCGACGAATGCCCCTTATGTCGGTTGAAAGTGTGAATCCCGGCCCGGTGGTCTGGCTGACCGGCTGTATCCATGGCGATGAGGTGACCGGCATCGTTACGATACAGGAAGTGTTCAAGGCCATAAGAAGGCAGCCGCTTCTGAGCGGCTCGCTTTATGCCTTCCCGCTGATGAATCCCATCGGCTTCGAGACGGCCAGCAGAAACATTACTTTGAGCAAGGAAGACCTCAATCGTTCTTTTCCGGGCGATAAGATCGGCTCTGTGGCTGAAAGAATCGCGGACAAAATATTTTCCACCATTAAAGAAACTAATCCCACTTTGGTGCTGGACCTGCACAATGATTGGATGAAGTCGATTCCCTATACTGTCCTCGACCCGAATCCGGGCAGCGCTCATAAAAAGGCCTATGAACAGACGAAGAAGGTCGCCGCGGAGTCGGGTTTTCTGGTCGTGCAGGAGAAGGATGAGGTCAGGGGATCTTTTTCTCATAGCCTGCTCGAACACGATATCCCCGCCCTGACCATTGAGCTGGGGGAATCGTATATCGTGAACGAAAAGAACGTGGAGTACGGCGTGAAATCGATCATGAGGATTCTGGCTTACCTGAAAATGATTGAAAAGCCCGCCGAGGACTTCGCATACCAGGCGCCCCAGGAGGCAAAAGGCAAAACCCTGAAGTTTTCATCTCTGCCTGTCAGCTCGGCCAGCGGGATCATCAGATTCCTGACCCAGCCGGGTGACCTGGTTAAAAAAGACCGGCCAGTCGCAAAAATCTATAACGCTTTTGGAAAATTACAGGATACGCTACTTTGTAAACAAGACGGCGTCGTCCTGGGACACTCGGATTTTTCCGTCGCGTTTCCCGGCGCGCCGGTTATGGCTTTCGGTGTCTTTTGAAATTAGAAATCCAGCAAAATACCGCGGAACTTAATATTTAGCCCGAGGCTTTGCCTCAGATAATCGAATGACTAAATTCCAAACCAAAAATTTGTTTGCCGAAGAAACCGAGGAACCGCCCTGCCGGCATGTTATTCGAGTGGCGTTCGAGTCGGCGGCCGATACGGAATTTGACTATGGGGTGCCGGATGAGATTTGGCCTATTCAGATCGGACAGAGGGTCGAGGTTCCATTCGGGAGGAAAAACAAGCTGCAAATTGGGTTTTGCGTGGATGTTGTTATTCGAAGGCCGGACTCCTCGACTGCGCTTCGCTCCACTCGGAGTGACAAGGGCAAAGAGTTCAAGCTAAAAACAGTAATCAGTGTGATAGGCAAAGAGCCGTTATTGAATGCCGAGTTGATGGATTTGGCCCGGTGGATCAGCGGTTATTATGTCTGCCCTCTCGGCCAGGTCATGGCGGCAATGGTGCCGGCGGCGGTCAAGAAAGGGGCCGGCGTTAAAACGCAGCAATATATTTACCTGACAATCAGTGCCGCTGAGACCGAAAAAACAATCGACGAATTGAGGGGCAAAAAACAAAAGCATATTGTAACCTGTCTTTACGAGCGAAAAGCTTTTGATTCAGATTCAGCTATGGAGCTAAACGGTCTCACAGAGGCAGCCGGATGCGGCAGGGAACCGTTGAAGAGGCTGGCTGAAAAACAACTGCTCAAAATCGCCCATAAGACAATATTAAAATCCCTTCCCGTTATTCCAAAAGGAATATCAATCAAACCGGAAGGCCCCATCCTGCTCAATAAGGACCAGCAGAAGGCGCTCGACTCGATCAAGGCTCAAATCGCCTCGGGCAAATTTGGCGTCACGCTCTTGTATGGTGTCACCGATAGCGGCAAAACCGAGCTTTACATAAGGGCCATTCAGAAGGTCCATCAACAAGGCAAAAGTGCTATCGTACTTCTTCCCGAGATTGCCCTGACGGCACAGATGGTTCAGCGATTTAATGAAAGGTTCGAAAAAATCGCTGTGATGCATTCGGGCCTGACCGCAGCCCAGCGCAACGTGCAGTGGCAGAAAATCAAATCGGGCCAAGCGGACGTTGTTATCGGCGCTCGCTCGGCGGTCTTTGCTCCCCTGGCGAAACCTGGACTGATCATCGTTGATGAAGAGCACGAGCCCAGCTACAAGCAGGACACAGCGCCGCGATACAACGGCAGAGACGTGGCGATCAAGCGAGCACAACTCTCAAATGCACATTGTATTTTAGGCAGTGCCACCCCGTCACTGGAAATGCTGTCGAATTGCCAGAGCAAGAGACATTTTACCCTGCTGAATCTGCCTAAA
This sequence comes from Sedimentisphaerales bacterium, assembly GCA_049644065.1. Taxonomy (GTDB): domain Bacteria; phylum Planctomycetota; class Phycisphaerae; order Sedimentisphaerales; family Anaerobacaceae; genus JAFGPJ01. Next base: position 2,702 of record JBARRE010000739.1, read on the forward strand.
AGAGTGATGGATCTGCCGATGCCGCAGATGAGGCTTATCGATTTAAGGCAGGGAGAAATTACGCAAAAGGGCATGAACCTGATCAGTGAGCCGTTGGCCAGGCATCTGAAAGAAACCCTTGCGAAAAAGGAGCAGGTAATTCTGCTCCTGAACCGGCGCGGCTACAGCAATTTTGTGTTCTGCCCATCATGCAAACACACGCTGCACTGCCGCAACTGCGATGTCACCCTGACCTTTCACAAGTCTAAAGCCCCCCGCTACAAACGAATGCGAACAGTCACGGGCGAGCACATGAATTACGGCTACGCGATATGCCACTATTGCCTGGCGCAGACGCTGGTGCCCGAAAAATGCCCCTTGTGCGGCAAGGGATTCGCGATGATAGGGCTTGGTTCGCAACGTCTCGAAGAGGAACTGGCTAAGAAATTCCCCGATGCCCGCATCTCGCGAATTGACAGCGATTCGATGGCAAGTAAGGACTACTACCGGCTCCTCCAGGATTTCGGTGAGGGCAGGATCGATGTATTAGCCGGCACGCAAATGCTGGCCAAGGGTCTTCATTTTCCGAATGTTACCCTGGTCGGCATTATCAGTGCGGATACCTGCCTGTATCTGCCGGATTTCAGGGCGAACGAACGGACCGTTCAGTTGATTTCCCAAGTGGCCGGGCGAGCGGGACGTTCCGCGAAAAAGGGGACGGTCTTTGTTCAGACATTTTTACCCAATCAGCCGGCGATAAGATTTGCCGTCGCCGGGGACTTCGATGGTTTTGTCAAGGAGGAATTGAAGCATCGCAGGGCCTGCAACCTGCCGCCCTTCTGGCGGTTGGCCGTAGTCGGATTGCGGGACATGAAGTTTGACAAGCTTGATGCAGCGTGCAAGCAAATGCGTCAAAGAATAGACCGGATTATCGAGCGGGAAGCTTTGGAAGTGACCGTTCGCGGCCCGATGCCGGCCGTAATCAGCCGAATCCAGCGTTTCCACAGAATGCAAATAATCATCCAGGCCCCGGAAGCAACAACTATACAGCGGCTGTTCTCCCGCTTGAGGGCCGAGCCGCCCATCCGCCCTGCCGTCAAGGTCGCGATAGATATCGATCCAATAAATTTATTATAGCTTGCATTCCGGCGATAGTTATGCTATATTTATAATCCGGTTTGACCGGGGAGTAGCTCAGTTTGGCCAGAGCGCTGCGTTCGGGACGCAGAGGTCGCAAGTTCAAATCTTGTCTCCCCGATTAATGTGACTTTTGGTGTAAGCGAGAGATGGACAGAAACCTGCCCTGTTTTAGGCGTTTTGCGAATCTCCGACAGGATTTATTATCGGAACAAAAAGCATAGTCAAGGAATACTTGTAAAATTCGCTTCATCCGGCTAACTGGTAGCTGCTCCGACCAATTTTTCTCTTTTTCCCACTCCTTTAGTCAGCACAGGAGCATGAAATTGGCTTTGAATTGGCTTTGTTTTCTTCGACTCCGCAGGCCAGTTTATTGCCATAACTTCCTTTCACATAAGAGTTTGCAACATTTTACCACTCCGGTAAATTGACTCCATTCGACGCTGCTCAGGACAAGCTTGTTTTTTCAAATAGCACCCTTTCGTCTTATGTAGGATTTAGAGCTTAGTGCTTAGAGTTTCCGGCCCACGGCCGGCAGATTGGCTTTGAATTGGGTTTGTTTTTCGTTGCCCAAAACCGCCAAAAACCACCAAAATCTCCATAAACCCTTTCTATTACTAACTTAACATCATTTTTCCCATATTAACATTGGCTTTGTTTTTTCAAATATGCTTTCTTTTGCTTTAACCGCTGAACTCTGAACGCGGAACGCTGAACCATCATAAATTGGCTTTGTTTTTTCGCCGTCTCAAAGCAAGAAAACCTTCATAATCACCTTTCATATAAGACTTTGCGCCATTCAAGCCCTACCGCAAATTGGCTTTGTTTTTTCAAATTGCCTTTTCTCATTGCCTTTTCTCATCTTAACGCTGAACTCTGAACGCAGAACACTGAACGATAAAATTGGCTTTGTTTTTTCAAATTAGCCACGAATTAACACGAATTAACTCCAATAAATTCCATAAAATGGGTTTGTTTTGCATAAAAACCTCTGGAAATTGGGCTTTTTTTGCATATTTTAGTTCAAATTTTTCGTTTTCTTCCACGATATTACCCTGTTTTTTCATTAACCGCAGATATTTGATGTTTGTCATTCCTGTGAAGGCATGAAACCACGACTAATTCTCTAATTCACCATTTTTCATTCAAATCACGACATACCACATACTACATACT
>JBARRE010000740.1:0-2484 GCA_049644065.1 Sedimentisphaerales bacterium
AGGAGACACCGGTGGCCTGGGAAGGAGCGGAAGAGCCGCTGCCGGTAGATACCTTAATGATAGAGTCTGATTATGTATTCAGGTCAGGCGATGTTATTGGCGTGACCATATTCGACCTGCTTCAGGAAGGAGTTCAATACACGAACAGTCATGTTGTTACCGAGACGGGAAAGATATCCATACCTGAGGTTGGAGTAATTCAGGCAAATGGCATGACCGAAACGCAGCTCGAAGATCAGATAAGGAGGATTCTATCTCCGAGCATATTGAAAGATCCGTCGGTGACCGTGGCATTAGTCAGGTCCCAGCAGCGTGCTTTTTCAGTGTTGGGTGACGGAGTGCCCCTTCCGGGCCGGTACTTTATTCCGCGATATAATTTCAGGCTGACCGATGCCCTTGCAACAGCAGGTGGACCAAGGCAGTTCAACGTAAGCTACATTTACGTTTCCCGCTATGTCGGTGATAATCAGAAAGCGCCCGATTCGGTCAATCCGGGATTCGGTGAACTTGAGTTGAAGGTTATCGAACCGGAGACTACCAGACCCGTGCTACAGAGGCGGAATAATGTCACGCCTCGGGCACAATATCAATGGCCGAAAAGTAATGTGGTTATCTCTTCTTCTGAGATGGTAACGGACAGTGAATCTATGAGAGCATCGAGCGGTTTCGGGCAATTCAACGACTCGGCCTCACGTTGGCTGTATGCAAAAGATATCGGGATTTCAAACGGCCGGCCGGCCCTTCAGGAACCGGTCGAGGAGCCGACGAGTGTCGAAGACGTACTGAGGACGTTGTCCGAGCATAACGGTGGTGAAATCAACTCGCCGCGGGAACCGGCTTCTCGTCAGAGGAGGACGGAAGGGGCGTCGAGGCCGTCGGCTGCACCATCCGGCCCGCAAGGGACAGGTGAACTGCTGGATCAGAACGGGAATATAGAGTGGATTTTCCAGAATGGTAAATGGATTCCTGTTCAGGTTGGAGCGCCTAAGCCGGCGGAAGTGGAAGAAGAGCCGGCCGGGCATATAGAGTGGATTTTCCAGAATGGTAAATGGGTTCCGGTTCAAGTCGGCACGCCGAAGCCGATAGAGCCGGTCATAAAAATGGAACCGGCCGAACAAATGGCGGCTCCGCCCGAAGAAAGGGCGCCGGTTTTCGGCGCCGAACCCGAAGGTGCCGGGACACGGCTCATAAGGATTCCTGCCGACAAGCTGCTTGCCGGAGATCCGCGATATAATATCGTTATAAAGTCCGGTGATTCGATTTTTGTTCCTGTTGATATTGTCGGCGAATTCTGTATTATGGGTAATGTCAACCGTACGGGATACATTCCTCTTACGGGTCGACCGATGACTCTAAAACAGGCTATAGCCGCTGCGGGCGGCCTGGGGCCTCTGGCGTGGCCGAAAAGGTGTGAAGTAATCAGAAGAATCGGCAGGAAAAAAGAAGAAATAGTAATGGTGGATCTGGATAAGATCGCCAGTGGTGAGCAGCCGGACTTTTTTATTAAGCCGCATGATTTAATCAACGTTGGAACACATGCCACCGCCAGATGGCGCGCGATTTTGCGAAATGCGTTCCGGGCCACTTACGGGTTCGGCTTCGTTTATGACCGTAATTTCGCGGACAGAGATTTCGGCACCAGCAGGCCTATCCCGAGTTGGTTCTGATATAGCATAAAGCTAATATTGTTGAAGTGCCTATCGATGACGATTGCCGATTTAAAATCGGAATTCGTAAATCGAAAATCGGAAATGCCAAGTGCCTCTTTTATTTCAGAGGGAGCCCATTTTGTCGGGTTCCCATTTGTTTTATGTTGCAAAATGGCAAGCCCGTGAAAAATGACGCAATGGGAACAGGGATACATCGAAGAACTGCGCCGCCTCAAAAACATCAATGGCGTGAACTCGGGGCGCATAATTACATCAAGGTATTGATAATAGCCGGATTGTTCTGCTTTCTTTTTCGTAATGAAATAGCAGGTATTGTAAACAGGTGGCTTATTGACAGCAGTTGGTCCCACGGTTTTTTAATTCCGCTTTTCAGCTTATACTTCGTCAACCAGAAAAGGCAAGAGATTCTTCGCTGCACATCGGATAACGAGTTGAGGCCGAATTATCTCGGCTTGGTCTTTCTGATTTTCGGGATTCTGTTTTATCCTTTTAACATAGTCCATCTCCAATATGGGTACTTACGCTCGGTCGATATGATAGCGACACTTGGTGCGGTTGTATTGTTTCTGGGCGGATGGAAGCTGGTTAAACATACATGGCTGCCGATTGCTTTTCTGATTTTTGCCGTTCCGTTGCCGGAGAGATATTACAGGGAGCTGACAATACCGATGCGGCAATGGGCGGCCACGGTGGCGGCCGGCTTATTGGATATGGTTCCGGAATTGGAAGCTACAGCTAATGGTGTGGTGATAGATGTGTTTTACAAGGGCCAGCCGCTGGAACCTTCGCTTGATGTGGCCGAGGCGTGCAGCGG
>JBARRE010000741.1:0-7284 GCA_049644065.1 Sedimentisphaerales bacterium
GACCGCAGAAGGGCAATGCTGCAGGATGTAGCGGTCCTGACAGGAGCAGAGCCGATTTTCAAAGACCTCGGTATCGAGATGGAGAACATCAGCATCAAACAGCTCGGTCAGGCCAAAAAAGTGACTATCGACAACGACAACACAATCATCGTCGAAGGAGCGGGCAGCCAGGAAGCCATCAAGGGCAGAATCAAGCAGATCAGAGATGAGATCGAAATTACAACCAGTGATTATGATCGCGAGAAACTCCAGGAACGGTTGGCCAAGCTTACTGGTGGTGTCGCACAAATCAATGTCGGGGCGGCAACCGAGGCGGAAATGAAAGAAAGAAAAGCCCGAATCGAAGATGCCCTGCACGCCACAAGGGCGGCTATTGAAGAGGGAATCGTGCCGGGCGGTGGTGTGGCTCTGATTCGCTGTATCGATGCCGTCAAGAAACTGAAACTTGAAGGCGATGAGCAGACCGGTGCCGATATCCTGAAAAAAGCACTTTCAATGCCCTGTTACTATATCGCATACAATGCAGGAACAACTCCGAATCTCGTGGTCAACAAGGTGTTGGAAGGAAAAGGCGGCTTCGGCTACAATGCAAATATGGACAAATACGAAGACCTGCTGGAAGCCGGCATTATTGATCCGGCAAAGGTTACCCGTATTGCCCTGCAGAACGCCGTGAGCATCGCCGGCCTGCTTTTGACAACCGATTGCCTTGTTACCGAAAAACCGACAGATAAGCCAGATATGCACGGTGGCGGTCCCGGAGACCCAGGTATGGGTGGTATGGGTGGTATGGGTGGTATGGGCGGCATGGGCGGCATGGGCGGAATGGGCGGCATGATGTAAGCCGGCGAGAAATGTTTAATCGTTTCGACGCTGCACCAGGCTACCCAGTTTTGCCTGAACAAAAAAAGGTAAATAGAACAAGGATACAAAAAATGAAAGAGAAGACAACTCGCATACGCAACGGAGTTGGATCGATCTGCCGCCGAATATATCCGGCAATGATGTTCGCTGCGATATGCGTTCTATTGATTGCGGGCTGCCGGCAGGAAGGAGCCAAAACGTCTGTTCTCGATTCGACCGGCGGGAAAAACACGCTGAGTAAGGACGAACGGATGGATTGGTGGCGTAATGACAGGTTCGGCATGTTTATCCATTGGGGTCTTTATGCAGTACCGGCCGGCGAGTGGAAGGGCGAAAAAGTTTCGGGTATCGGTGAGTGGATTATGGAGAAGGGCCAAATACCTGTCTCCGAATATGAACCGCTCGCCGGGCAGTTCAATCCGGTCAAGTTCAATGCCGAACAGTGGGTACAAATCGCCAAGAATGCAGGGATGAAGTACATCGTTATTACCAGTAAGCATCACGACGGCTTTTGCTTGTGGGATACGAAATATACTGACTATGATGTGATTGATGCCACACCGTTTAAGCGTGACATTCTGGCGGAACTGGCTCAGGAATGCCGGAAGCAGGGAATCAGACTTTGCTTCTATCACTCGATAATGGACTGGCACCATCCCGATGCGCAGGCGCCTTTTTATCCGAAATATAACGACACCAGCAAATCCAATCCGAATTTTGACCGCTATGTTGAGTACTATCTGAAGGGCCAGTTGAAAGAATTAGTTCAGAATTACGGGCCGCTTGGAATAATGTGGTTCGACGGCGAATGGGTCAAAGACTGGACCCGGGAAAATGGCTGGGACATGTTTGATTACTGCCTTAGCCTCCAGCCGGATATTATCGTTAACAACCGTGTCGGCAACGGCCGGCAGGGGATGCGGGGTCTCAGCAAGAGCGACGAATTTGCCGGCGACTACGGAACTCCCGAACAGGAGATACCAGCGACCGGTTTGCCGGGTGTCGACTGGGAAACCTGCATGACCATGAACGACACCTGGGGATTCAAGTCCTACGACAATAATTGGAAGTCACGCGAGGATTTGCTTCATAAGCTGGTAGATATTGCCAGCAAGGGCGGCAACTTTTTGCTGAACGTCGGGCCTACGGCCGAGGGACTTATTCCCGGTCCCAGTGTCGAGCGTTTGGCCGCCATCGGTGAATGGATGAAGGTCAACAGCGAGAGCATTTATGGAACTACGGCCAGCCCGCTCGGCGAGGTACCCTGGGGCCGGTGCACCGCAAAGCCCGGCAAGTTGTATCTGCACGTCTTCGATTGGCCGACAAACGGCAAGCTTGAAGTATCCGGTCTTAAGAACAAGGTCAAAAAGGCTTACCTGCTGGCTGATAAGAAGCGAGCCAAACTTCTCGTGACGCGCGCAAGCAGGGAAAAGGTTGATATTACGGTGCCGTCTAAGGCGGCGGATCCGGTTAATACTGTTATCGTTCTGGAAATCAATAAAAATAATCAATAAATGGAAATGAATAAATAAGGAGTGAGTTATGAACCTTAAACCTCTGGATGATAGAATTGTAATCAAGCAATCAGATGCTGAAGAGAAGACCGCCGGCGGGATTATTCTGCCGGATGCAGCTCAGGAAAAACCGCAGATAGGCAAGGTCGTTGCTATCGGTCCGGGCAAGCTGCTCGATGACGGCAAACGTGCCAAAATGTCGGTTAAGAAAAAGGACGAAGTGATCTACGCGAAATATAGCGGCAGCGACATCGAGATTGACAGGGAAAAATATGTCATTCTCAGAGAAAGTGACGTTCTCGGAATTGTTGAAAAATAAAAGATTCGGTTAGAATCGGATGCACAAAGGACAGGGCAAAAGGAAAATAGCCAATAATTGAAAAGAGGAAATAAAAATGGCAAAACAATTAATGTTTAACGATACGGCACGAGCACAGCTCAAAGACGGCGTGTCGCAATTAGCTGAAGCAGTTAAGATTACACTCGGACCGACCGGCAAGAACGTTATCCTGCAAAAAAGCTGGGGCTCCCCGAAGGTGACAAAGGACGGCGTTTCCGTCAGTAAGGAAATCGAGCTGCCCGAACCGTTCAAGAACATGGGCGCAAAGATGGTCAATGAGGTCGCCAGCAAGACCTCGGATGTCGTCGGTGACGGCACAACAACTTCAACCGTTCTGGCCGAAGCAATCTACACAGGCGGCTTAAGGCATGTCACTGCCGGCGCAAACCCGATGGCCATTCAGCGCGGAATCACCAAAGCAGTGGAAGCAGCGTCAAATTTCATCCAGTCGGTCAGCGTTCCTGTAAAAGGCCACGATGACATTGCAAAGGTGGCGACAATCAGTGCAAACAATGACTCGTACGTCGGGGAAAAGCTCGCTGACGCCATGGACGCGGTCGGCAGGGAAGGCGTCATCGAGGTCGAAGAGGGCAAAGGCATGGAGACCGAGCTGCACGTCGTCGAAGGTATGCAGTTCGAGAAGGGTTATATATCCCCGTACTTTATGACCAACCCCGATACGCTCGAAGCGGTTCTCGAAGATGTCTATATTCTGCTGCAGGAAAAGAAAATATCGAACGTCCGCGAGCTTATCCCGCTGCTTGAGAAAGTATCCCAGGTAGGCAGGCCGCTATTGATCATCGCCGAAGACGTCGAGGGCGAGGCATTGGCGGCGCTTGTTATTAACCGTCTGCAGGGGATTTTAAGAGTCTGTGCGGTCAAGGCTCCGGGCTTTGGCGACCGCAGGAAAGCGATGCTGGCTGATATCGGCATCTCGACCGGCGGGCAGGTCATCACCGAAGACTTGGGCATTAAGCTCGAAAGCGTCGAACTGTCGCAGTTGGGCCAGGCGAAGAAAGTCGTCGTGGACAAGGAAGCGACTACGATCATCGAAGGAGCCGGCAAGAAGAAAGACGTTACCGCCCGATGCGATCAAATCCGCAATCAGATCGAAAAGACAACCAGTGACTACGACCGCGAAAAATTGCAGGAAAGACTGGCCAAACTTACCGGCGGCGTTGCCGTTATCAAAGCCGGCGCCGCAACCGAGACGGAAATGAAGGAACGCAAGGACCTGCTGGATGATGCGCTGCACGCCACGAGAGCCGCAGCCGAGCAGGGAGTTGTTGCGGGTGGTGGTGTTGTTTTCCTGCGTGCGATTCCCGAGGTCGAAAAAGCCAGAGCCAAGGCCAGAGGCGAAGAGAAAATTGGCTTTGATATTGTCATCGAAGCGCTTAAAGCACCAACAATGCAAATCGTTGAAAACTGCGGTGAGAAGGGCGATGTGATTGTAGCTCAACTTCTGGAAAAGGGCAATAAAATCGGCTATGATGCCAATACTGGCCAGTTCGTTGACATGTTCAAAGCCGGAATTATCGACCCGGCAAAAGTTGCCCGGACCGCGCTGGAAATGGCAGCCTCGGTGGCAGGACTGATGCTGACGACCAATGTGTTGGTTACGGAATTGAAAGACAAGGACGAAGAGCCGATAGCCGGATCGGTAAGGTAACGTGCTGTGTGCTGCGTACAGCGTTCTGCGATTATTAACGTTGGCGTATTATAGAGATGAGCATTATGGCCAAAGGCGTAAACAATTTCAAAGACCTTAAAATCTGGAAGGTTGCAATCGAGCTTGTAAAAAAGTTTACACTGTTACTTCGAAGTTACCCAAAGAAGAAATGTATGGCCTAAAATCACAAATGAGACGCTCCGCCGTTTCTATACCATCGAATGTCGCAGAGGGATTTCGACGCCAGCATAATAACGAGTTCAAACAATTTCTTTATATATCTCTCGGCAGTTGCGCAGAACTCGAAACCCAGACGATTATTGCAGAAGAATTGGGATACTTTGATAAAGGTCAAACATCTAAGTTATTTGAAGATTTGGATCATATTTGCAGGATGACGTCAAATCTTTTAAAAACGCTTTAACGCAGAACGCAGAACAGAGAACGCTGAACGAAATTATGGCCAAACGGGATTGCTATGAAGTTTTAGGCGTAGGCAAGACGGCTTCCGCCGATGATATTAAGCGCGCTTATCGGCGCATGGCGATGAAGTATCATCCGGACAAGAACCCGGACGATAAAGAGGCGGAAGCTAAATTCAAAGAGTGCGCCGAAGCCTACGAAGTTTTGAGCGATGCTAACAAGCGTCAGCGCTACGACCAATTCGGGCATGAAGGTCTTCGCGGTTCCGGCATGCATGACTTCTCCCGGATGAACGTCGAAGATATCTTCAACATGTTCGGTTTCGATGATTTCTTCGGCGGCATCTTCGGAGGCGGCCGGGGCAGACGGTCGGGCCAGCGTACCGGACCAACTCGCGGATACGATCTGGAAACTGCTGTCGAGCTGACACTGAGTGACATCGCAAAAGGGGCCGAGAAAACCATTGAATTCACCCGGCAGGATTTATGCGGTGAATGCAGCGGCACCGGCTGCGCAAAAGGAAGCACGCCCGGCAAATGTCCGGTCTGCAAAGGGTCCGGCCAGGTCGCAAGGGGCGGCGGTTTCTTCCAGATGGTCTCGACCTGCGGGCAATGCGGCGGCAGCGGGCGGATTATTACAAATCCCTGCAAGAAATGTAAAGGCGCCGGTAGATTGCCGAAGAAGAGAACAGTCAATATAAAAATTCCGCCCGGCGTTCACGAAGGACAGGGTATTCGAGTTGCAAGTGAAGGAGAGCCCGGCCGAAGCGGGGGACCGAGAGGCGATTTGTATTGCTATGTCAGGGTAAAACCGCACGAGTTTCTGCAACGAGACGGCAATGATTTGATAGCTATAGTCCCTATCAGTTTTACACAAGCTGCTCTGGGGACAACCATTGACGTGCCGAGTATTAACGGGACCAAGGGTTTGAAAATCCCGCCGGGGAGCCAGTACGGCAGCATTTTCAGGATAAAGGGCCAGGGCCTGCCTGACATACGAACACATCGAACCGGCGACCAGCTCGTCCAGATTACGGTCGAAACACCATCGAGGCTGAACAAGGAACAACAGGATCTGCTTAGAGAGTTCGCTAAGACTGAGAATAAACGTGTTTCTCCAAAATCAGTAGGCTTCTTCGAGAAACTGAAAAAACACTTTGGTAATCACTGATGAAGCGAAGAAAAGAAAAATCAAAGGCTGAAGATTTGCATGGCGCGGATCAACAGGAGCGTAAAACACAGGAAAACGAATTGGAAGAGCAGCATGAGACAATAGAATCTCTCCAGAAAGAGAAGGACGAGCTTTTTGCGAAGCTCCAGCGTGTAAGCGCCGACTATGCGAATTTCCAAAAGCGTGTGCCCAAACAAATTACCGATACGATCTGCTACGAAAAAGAAAGAATCATAAAAACGCTGCTGCCGGCCCTGGATAACTTTGAGCATACGCTGCAAAATGCACACTCGGCGGAGAATGTAGACGTGCTCGTCAAGGGCATTCGGATTATTTACGACCAACTGCACGACATCCTGAAATCACACAACGTCGAGCAGATAGAAGCATTGGGCGAGAGATTCGATCCGGCGATGCACCAGGCGATGACGCAACAGAGCGATCCCGACAAAGAAGAAAACACTGTGCTTGAAGAATTCCAGAAGGGTTATAGACTCAACGGCCGGGTCATTCGGCCAAGTATGGTGATTGTCAATAAATTGCCGGAAGAACAACCGGGCAATGAACAGCAGGAAGATGTAAATGACACGGCTGATGAATGTGAGCAAAACGATTCGGAGTAATTAATATGCCGACGTACGAATATATTTGTGATAAATGCAAACATGAGTTCGAGCGATTCCAGAGCATAAAGGCCAGGCCAATTCGTAAATGCCCGGAATGCGGCAAGCTCAGCGTGCAAAGGCTAATCGGCGCCGGGGCCGGCATCATCTTCAAAGGCTCCGGGTTCTATCAAACCGACTACAGAAGCGAAGGCTACAAAAAAGCCGCCGAAAGCGAGAAAAAGAGCAGCACAGATAAAGATACAACTAAAAAGAAAACCGAAACCAAAGCCAAAGATTCAAAACCAACCGAAAAACCCGAATCAACCACAAAAGACAAAAAGAAATCGGCATAAAGTTGTCATCGCCTACCCGTCTTTGTCCTCGAAAGTAGTACTCTGTCGAACTTGAAATGATAAGCCGTCATTCACAAAATGCTTGTCATTAAGCTCAAGGCCAGGATATCCCTTTTTCGGTGCTGCTCATGCGTTATTGTCGTTGCAAGTCATATAGATAGCGATTATTTTGTAGTCTAAGAACCATAAGCGGACGATCTGGTCTGGGAGCATACCACAAGCCATATTTCAAGAGATCGCGCTTTAAATTGACTTCTATGGTGTACTGAAGCTATCGATATCTGAAAGACGATCTTACTTTGACGGGAGTCGGACACGGTCCCGGCTAAGGTTTTTATTTTAACCG
>JBARRE010000742.1:0-3016 GCA_049644065.1 Sedimentisphaerales bacterium
ACGTTAGGCTCTACCAACTTGAAATCTTTAGGGATTTTGGGGATGAATGTATCGTCGGGTAGCTCAGGTTTCCAATTAAAGTGATTACTGATTGTTTTTCCCAGAACATCATCCTTAAGCCATTGAAATTCCAACTTTACAGGAAGTTTAGTTTCCGCATCAAACCACAAGCAGTGCTTCTTATGATCAGGATTATCGCCATATTTCTTCGCGCTAATTTCGAAACCTAAACACTCAATCTCATCTATTGTTTTGTTTTTAAAAAATCGATCAGCCCGTTCAATGAGCCCTGCAAGGAACAAAATATGGCTCATAGGATGTGTAGGCTGTAAGTCGGCAGTATATGATAAAACCTGGTATGTATTGTTCATACGATTTACACTTATCTGAGTCAAGACAGGAACTTTTTCATCAACATCGAAACCGGTTTCCGATATACCCACTTTTTCGAAAAGGTACCACTCATTTTTTTGGAGTTGTTCACCAGAATAAAAATCTATTCGCCATGCATTCTTTGAAAAGTATATACGGTTTGCACCATAGTGATAACTTGCTGTATCGTTCTTTCTCAATGTCGCAATGATTTCATCTTTTAGACCGGTTGGAACACTTGCATAAACCATTTCCCCCTTCTTTTCCTTATCTTTGGCTGCTAGTACCTCATCAGGATGGGCGTTAATGAATCCTTCCGGAATCTGAGGCTCAAATAAGTCAACCGGAACTTTGGCATAATACTCAAATTGATCATGAATGATTGTCAATGAACGCCCGGCGTCAAAGCTGTACCGCAAACCATGTCGTTCTATGCGCACGGGTAATTTTGTTTTCAAATCAAACCAAATACGATCAAACCGTCCATCCGGATTATCTCCATACTTACTGGTGCTTACTTCAAATCCGATGCACTTTTTCCCGTCAAAATCTTTTGTACCGAGGACACAATCGGCCTTATCAAGAAGTCCTACATACCGTCTCATTTCTTCAACAGGATCAGGAACAAAACCATAGGCCTCATTTCTCCTTTTAAAATAACACTTGTACTCCAGCGACACTTCCACCATCATGAGGTCGTTTCCATCAGGTATAACCCATTGAATATTCATGATGTTTATTCCGTCATCGTAACGGTCTCTTCTGTACCTGTCCTTTGCATTATAACGTTTTTCCCAACCCCTGCTCATCTGCATAGGTCCAAAATCTCTAACAGAAGCAGCTCGCTGGCGATAAACCAAGGCTTCGATTTTTTCTAACGAATCTTTAATTTCCTGTCCCCAAACTGCTGGTGAGCCAAGCCACCACTGGTCATTTCCTGAACTGTCGCTGGGCCAGAAGGTTATTCCGCCGAATACTATTATTGCGATTACAGCGGCTGCGGCTAATTTGGTTACTTGACTTTTTATAATCATTCTCCAGATATGTTTTCGCCGAGGCTGCTTGCCTAAAGCAGTAAGGATGTCTTGTTCGAGTTTATTCCGGTGGTTAGGATCAGGTGTATCATCAAGGTTGATATTACTAACGAAATCTTCAACTTGTCTTTCGTCATCATTCATTTTCAATTACCTCTGATTTCTCCATGAACTCTGTGGCTAAAACCTTTCGCAGCTTTGCAATCGCCCTGGCTAACTGGCTGCGAACGGTGCCGGGACTGCTGCCTAATACCTCGGCAATCTCAATCATTTTCAGATTCTCAAAGAAACGCAATGTGATGATAGTCTGGTATCGCGGCTTCAATGATAGCATGGCTTCTTTCAAAAGAGCCAACCTCTCAGGCGATTCTCCACAATAGTCTGCCTGATTGTTGCTTTGCTCGCGAGCGGCCCGAAGCAGGCTGTTATGACGATTCATCCGTCTAAAATGGTGATTGACGGCATTGGTTGCGATTCTGTACAGCCAGTTGCGAAACTGTGCTTCCGTGCCTCTGAAACTATGAAATTTCTCAACCATTTTGAGAAATACTTCGGATATAACGTCCTCAGCCGCGGCCCTGTCAAACAGTCTGTGTGCACAGTATCGGAATATCATGTCGTAATGCCGACGATACAACTGCACGAAAGCTGCTCGATCGCTGCGCGCCTGAATAACCAATCCGCTGTCTTCATCCACGTCTGATGCACTCCGGAGTCCACATGTTTCAACTATCATCACTATTGTAAATGCGCAGCGGGCAAAAACGTGGCAAAAAATATTAAAAATCAAAATGCAAAAAGCAAAATGACATATTAAAATGCAAAATATGGATGCTATGAACAAACGATACGGCTTGATATTTGACGTTGACGGCGTGATTGCCGATACCGAACCAGTAAATGCCAGGGTTACAATCAGTGTTTTCGAAGACATGTTCGGTATAAAAGGCGTCAAGCCGGAGGATTTTGAAGCCGGTATCGGCAAAGGGGCCGAACGGTACGTAATGGCGGCGGCCGAAGTCCACACCATGAAACTGACTGAAGAACAGGTGAAAACCGCAGCGAAGCTGCGCGAGCGGTATCTGGTAAAGGCAATTCAGCAGGAAACTCTGCCCGCCTTTCCGGGTGTGCTGGAGCTGATAAACGACGCTTTGCAAAGGCATGACTTTCGCCTGGCCATCGCGACGTCTGCAACTCTTGAGCTGTCCCGGGCTATTTTGGAATCGGCAAAAGTCCCCTACCACAAGATGGTTTATGTCACCGGCAGTGAAATCACGAGAAAAAAGCCAGACCCGGAGCTTTTTCTCGTTGCCGCGAGCCGGATGGGTATCAGTCCCTCTCATTGCGTTGTTATCGAGGACGCCCCCAGCGGCGTCCAGGCCGCAAAGGCTGCCGGAGCTAAATGTATCGCCGTGACCAATTCCACCACCGCCGCCAAACTCGCCGAGGCTGACCTGATATACGATTCGCTGGAGCAAATCAGCATCGAGACAATTCGAAAGCTCATTAACTAACCTACCATACCGAGTGTGCTACATTGCTTAGAGTGGGTCATACAATTTTTATTGCCGAGCCTATTGACTTTCTGCCCATGCCGTGCTATCATTTAT
>JBARRE010000743.1:0-1515 GCA_049644065.1 Sedimentisphaerales bacterium
TTGGTCTTTATCATTTCAGGCATCCGATAGCAACTATCGTTAAAGCAGCTTAAACTTTAGGATAATTACCCAAATATTCGGTCTTGGGCAGCCCGCCAACCAGAGGCATTGCGTATTCAATGAAAGCATCGGTTATGCCGTTACCTTCGGCGTTAATGAATTCATCCGGCATCGATTTTGTCTTTTCTGCTACGTTACTCAACTCGGTTCGGAACAGTTCGACCGCGTAGTCCTTTCCGTTGCCGGTACGTCTTATCGCCACTGATCCGTTGTCTTCCTTCATAGCGTATTGAACAGCATGACGTCCGCACCAGCGTGCTTCTTGAACATCGACCGCCGATTGAATGCCGGGGTAGCTTCTTTGCAGGTAGCCAAAGGTATCGGCCCGGACACGCTTCTTCGGACCAAGTTTGGCTTTTACCTCGCCCGCAAGGAAGTCGGCCAGTGCGCCGGTGCCGGATAGTTGTACATTGCCGTGCGCATCGACCTCTGCCTGTTCGGCGAGTTTCTTGGCCCAGGTCACACCATCGACATCGCAAATTCCCTCGCTTACTGCGACTACACACCGTTTAAGATCTCCAAAAACACCCACGACATCACTGACGAACTTGTCCATCGAAACGGGCCTTTCCGGAACATATACCAGATGGGGGCCGTCGTCATCCCGTTTCCTGCCCAATACCGAAGCAGCGGTCAGAAAGCCGGCGTGTCTGCCCATAATCACGTCGATTTTCACGCCCGGCAGAGCACGGTTGTCCAAATCGTCGCCCATCAGGGCGCAGGCCTCGAACTTCGCCGCGGTTCCGAAACCCGGGCAATGGTCGGTTACGAGCAGGTCGTTGTCAACCGTCTTAGGGATGTGAAACGCCCGTATATCGTAGTTGACCTCATCTGCCATCTTGTTGAGGATGTAAGCAGTATTTGCCGAATCGTTGCCGCCAATGTAGAAAAAGTACCGGATGTTGCGATCCTTGAAAACCTTAAGAATCTTCGCGCAATATTCTTCGTCGGGCTTATCCCTGCTGGTACCGATAGCCGAAGACGGCGAGGCCGCTACTACTTCCAGCATATCGGCCGAGAGCTTTTTCAAATCGATGAATTCATTTTTAACCATCCCCGCCACGGCGTGAATCGCACCGTAGAGATTTTCGATTTCCGGATGCTTGTTAGCCTCTTCGATCACGCCGACCAGAGAGGCATTTATTACGCCGGTCGGACCACCTGATTGTCCAACCACTGCATTTGCTTTAGGTGCACTTGCCATTTCGACAACTCTCCATTAAAATAAGTTACTCTATTATTTTTGGTTCAACTGCAAAAAAGTTGGTGGGCTGATAAGAAATAAACCCTGCAACTCTTTTGGATTTAACGCTTTAAGGCAACAGCATGAATGGGTTTAATACCACCGCCATCGGGGCCGATAGAGCCTACCCTGAGCGCAGTCGAACGGGGCAACGCTGGGAAGCGACCCGAGCGCCCTGATGGTGGCATACAGCATAGGGCGGTATCTTCAAC
>JBARRE010000744.1:0-5055 GCA_049644065.1 Sedimentisphaerales bacterium
CTGAATCCGAAGCCGCGGCCGCCGTCGCGACGTTCCAGGGCCCAGGCAAGGGTTTTGTCTTCAGGCGCCCACGGCGGCAGTTTGCCTGTCATGATAGGGACGACTGGCTGTTCGTTCTTCGAAAATCGGATATCGAAATACCATTCGTCTTCAGCTACATAGCCGCCGCAGCCACGAGATATTGGATGGTTATTCTTAACCGTCGAGACCTTCACTGTGTTGATAGGATTCTGTGAATAGCCGCGTTCGTAACAGCCGCCCATCCATTCCATGAAATCTGATTCGGCGCCCTCGGGCGGATCGATTGAATAGTGCAGGAACGCCAGTCCTACCCCTCGTTTGGCCAGTTTGCGAATTTTCTTGAGCCGTTCCGGCGCTTTGAGGGGATGATGCTCGACGCCGTCCGAAAGGAACACAATTGCGTCCGCATCGTCCAGGTCACGTGGATTTTGTGGCCAGCCGTCGTAGTGGATATCTATGTTCAGACTCTCGATGTTCGCCGCTCCATGCAGACACTGCTTGAGGAACTGCGCATCCTGGTCCCACTCATGGTCGCCCTCGCCATGGCTGGGCGTGCCGGCGATAAAAGCAATCGTCTTGGGTGTGTCCTTAGTAGTTCCGCGAAGCGCAAAGAGACATAGAATCACGCACGCTGTAATTCCTGTAGCTGCACACAACAGAATAGTAGTCTTCTTCATGAGAGCCCTGGCAAAGTAACGTTGGGTACACTTATTAACGCGGCTTTCAAATCGTCCTCAATTGTCGATGCCGAGTCTCTGCAATATAAGTGGTTCATATTATCCTCTGGATGTCTCGAATTCAAGAGCTGTTTGTGCCGACAACAATCAGGGCGAGCTGTAACTCATTGTGTTCATGCAGGAGTTGCTGGGATATATATGTACATTGTGGTGAGATCAACACTGTATGGAAAATCCCGACTCGATCGGGTAAATAGAAGGAGGATACAGGGCTGAGGTGCGGAGGGAGAGGAAAAAGCGAGATAACCTCAGCCCTGCGAATGTGCTTTTTAGTCAAGTCGAGTATATCAGAAAGCTCCACACAAAACAATATAGTTTTTGGCAAAAAATATGATACCGGGTGCAGACATGTGAATAGTACGGCAGATCCAATATGGTTGATTTACGGCCGTTCCCCAATTGGCACCGTTCACCTATGAAGAGTTCAAAGTCAAATACTAAAATCTCTGTTGCCACAAAAATTATCTTTGAGGCATCACTCTTACGACCTATCAGCCACGCTTCGTAGCTTATCTGAACAGCCTTTCGACTTCACGATGCATTACAATAGACATCGTGAATCTGCTTATGTCATGGTCAAACGTTGCAAAATAATGCGTGCTTTTAGATAATAAAATCAGTATTATGGGGCCGGAAACACTATTGTCGCAATTTTTAATTATCCAACGCGGTGAAAGATTAGCACACTTGCTTGGATGCAATAGATTACATTCTTAAATATAAAAACAGGTACCATTCATGAGTATCAAAACGAAAGCTCTACTAATCGCAGTTTTACTGTTTCCATGTTGGCAAACTTCAAGGGGAAGTGGCTGGCATCAGTTTCGTGCCGATGCCGCAAGGAGCGGCTATACATCGGAGCCACTACCCACCAGTCTCTCGTTGCGGTGGGTATACAAGCCAACTCATCCGCCTCAACCCGCCTGGCAAGCAGAAGATACACGTATGCCCTTCGACCACGCCTATCACGCGATCATTGCCAAAGGCTTGGTTTTTTTCGGCAATTCGGCGAATAACAAAGTATATGCCTTGGATCTTGCCACTGGCAGAGAACAGTGGTCGTTTTTTGCCGACAGTCCCATCCGTTTTGCTCCTGCTTTCTGGCGAGGTCGGTTGTATGTTTCCAGCGATGATGGATATCTGTATTGTCTCAGGGCGAAAACTGGGAAGCTCGTTTGGCGTAAGCGTGGAGGGCCAGCCGGAGATATGGTGCTTGGAAACGGGCGCATGATTTCGCGATGGCCGACGAGAGGTGCTGCTACTCTTGTAGACAATATCGTTTATTTCTGTGCCGGCATTTGGCCTTCAGAAGGAATATATCTCCATGCACTTGAGCCCAAGACAGGCAAGGTTCTTTGGCTGAATGACTCTTCCGGGGACATACTCATGGACCAACCTCATTCGGGAGCCCAGGCCAGGAGCGGAGTTTCGGCTCAGGGCTACATAGCAGCTTCAGGGAATACTCTGCTGGTCCCCACAGGTCGAGCGATACCCGCTGCCTTCAATAGAAGCGACGGCACATTCCGGTACTTTCATCTCCAGAGGTACGGTCAAGTACGGCCGGGCCCGTCCCCTGTCCTCATGAGTGGCTTCATATTTGGCAGGAATGAATTGTTCCGCTCCGAAAGTGGCGAGTTATTGCTCAAGGGAACCCCCGGATCAGCCATCGCTGTTTTCCCGAAACATGTAGTCTTTGCTCAGGGAAACAGAATCAAGGGTATTAATCGGTCACAACTCCTTGGAGAACAGCAGATAGAAGACTCGGAAGGAAATGTCGAGAAACGAACCGTCCTGAGTTCTCCATCCTGGTCTATTCCCTGCGAAGAACCGATGGGAGTGTCTCTGATAGGGGCCGGCGAGACAATCGTCGTAGGCACGAAGAATCACAAGATCATTACTGCGGATGTGGGAACTAAATCTGTTGTGATGACCGCCGACGTGGATGGTGAGCCATTAGGGCTTGCTGCGGCAGAAGGTTGTCTCATCGTGAGTACGGATCAGGGTACAATCTATTGCTTCGGAGACAGTAGTACAAATCGTACGGTCGAAATAAGTCCCAAGCCAAAGTCATCTGTCTATGGCAGAAACCGGCTGTACGCCAGAGCGGCCAAGGAAATTGTCAATAGAACTGGAATAACTAAGGGGTACTGTCTCGATCTTGGCTGTGGTAAGGGCCAGCTTTCTTATGAACTGGCCAAACTTACAGATCTAAATATTTATGCTGTTGAATCAGATCCTGCGAAGGCTGCCAAGGCACGGAAACTGCTCGATGAAGCTGGACTGTATGGTACGCGGGTAACCGTCCTGCAGCGGAACCTCATCGAGACGGAGCTTCCTAATTATTTCGCCAACCTGATTGTATCAGGTGCTTCTGTAAAGAAGGGGGCCGATTGTGTACCACAGAAAGAGATAGATCGTATTCTACGGCCTTATGGCGGCTCAGCATGTCTCGGTCCACTGAGCGAAATGCGTTTGACTGTTCGCGGTCCCCTTGAAGGTGCCGGCAGTTGGACACATCAGTATTGCGATCCTGCAAACACCAACTGCTCTACCGATGAATTGGTTAGAGGACCGCTGGGTATGTTGTGGTTCACTGACAATGACTTTGAAATGCCTTCTCGACATGGTCGCGGCCCTGCGCCGCTCTGCCACAACGGACGGTTATTCGTTGAAGGTTTGCATGGCCTGCGTGCGATTGACGCATACAACGGACATGTCCTCTGGGAATTTCACATCAGGAACATATTGAAAGCATATGACCAGGAACACCTTATGGGAACAGCCGGGACCGGCAGCAATTTTTGCGTAACTGCTGAAGGCCTCTACTTACGCAAAGACGGCAAATGCCTGCAACTGGATCCCGCTACAGGCAGGTTTGTGGCCGAGTTTGATGCCCCGGAGCATCCAGAGGGCAAGGAGAGCACTTGGGGATACATTGCGTGCAAGAATGGCACGTTGTTTGGCACATTGGCCAATCCGGAACATATCGTTGAGTATCGCTACGGAAAAAGCGATATGCAAACGCAGTTCACAGAGTCAGTGCTCCTGTTCGCGATGGACGCAGAAACAGGCCAGCTGAAATGGAGCTACAAGCCTCAACATTTTATCCGAAACAACACGATTGCCGTCGGGGCAGGCAAGATTTATTTCATCGACCGGTCGCTGGCTTTATGTGATCGTCCGAAGGTCCCCGACAAAGACCAAGAATCCAAAATAAAGGAAAATCTTGACGACTATTCACAGCCAACAGGTACACTTGTCACTCTTGATATGGATAATGGTAAGGTTGTCTGGAAATCATCAGACAATATTTATGGCACCATGCTGGCTCTGAGTGAGAAGCATGACGTATTGCTAATGGCCTATCAGGACACACGCTTCAAGCTGGTCTCAGAGGTTGGTGGCAGAATGGCAGCCTTCAGAGCCTCAAATGGAAAATGGCTTTGGGATGTGGAAGCCCACTATGCCTCTCGACCCATACTAAATGACTCAACCATATATGCCCAGCCTGGCGCATGGGATTTAATTAGCGGCCGGAAAAAGGAATTCCATTTCGAACGCTCCTATGGCTGCGGTATCATTGCAGGTTCAGTGCACTTGCTGGCTTTCCGTTCGGCCACTCTTGGGTATAGGGATCTGCTGTCAGACAAGGGAACAGTCAACTACGGCGGTATAAGACCCGGTTGCTGGATCAATACCATTCCTGCCACCGGCTTGCTCCTGGTTCCCGAAGCGTCCAATCGATGCGTTTGTAGCTATCTCATTAAAGCAACCATGGCTTTGCAGCCGATACAACGATAGAGTCCTTCCCTTCAGTCACCCTTACTATGCCTTGGCCAGAAGCACGTGGAGTACCAAAACGGCAGGCGATTGCAGGAGGAGATTGGACCACCGATGGATCGCCTGTTATGCACCAAATCAATTACCTTCTATGCCCAGCATGTTGCCATTGGATCGAAAAGTAATGTGCAATGGTTCAGGATGTAACTGTTTATTATCTAACAAGGATACATACGATATCACGCAGTCCTATTAGCCCTTGACAAGTACAGCCAATCCCGTTGACGATATCCGTCAGTGGAGCGATTCCGTGTTCCGGCCTTTTGCTCATCCAACTGTCGGGCACGACTTTGGGCGATGGCCAACGTCACAGCCAGGCAGGCAGTGACACAAAGTAATACTGTCGTTCTAATTCGCACTGGTTCTGATTGTTCCCCGACTACTGATATCTATATGTTGTATCCGGACTCAGTTTTTATTTTATTACGCCCCTTAAACTTTATCCGGGACAACATAA